>DASPIV010000025.1:0-4414 GCA_035628955.1 Bordetella sp. | reverse complement strand
GTCCAGCGATATGCCGTCGGGCGTGGGAAAGTTGGGCAGGCGGGGCTTGCCCAGCACCAGTGTCAGGTTGCAGCGCTTGGCGATTTCGAGCGTGTTGGCCAGGGCCGAGGGCACATCGGCAAAGCGCCGGGCCATTTCTTCGGCGCTGAGCAGGTATTGGTCTTTGGTAAAGCGGCGTACCCGGCGCGGGTCGGCCAGGATTTCGCCCTGGGCGATACATACGCGCGCTTCGTGAGCCTGAAACTCGGACTCGTCCAGGAACTGCACGGGATGGGTGGCCACCACCGGCAGGCCGGCCTCAGCGGCCAGGCGCATGGCGGCCTGGGTATAGGCCTCGTCGCCGTCGGTGCCAGCCCGCTGTAATTCGATGTAGAACGCCCCGGGGAACAATTGGGCCCACTGGCGCGCCAGCGATAGCGCCGTGACGGCATTGCCCGCATCGAGCGCATGGCCGATGTCGCCGGCGCGCCCGCCCGACAGCGCGATCAGGCCCTGCCGGCCTTGCAGCCACTCGCGGCGGATTTCCGCGCGCCCGCGACCCTGGTTTTCCAGGAACGACCGGGTCAGCAATTCGCACAGGTTCAGATAGCCCTGATGGTTGCGTACCAGCAACAGCACGCGAAAAGGCTTGTCGGGGTCGTCGTCGTTGGTGAGCCAGACGTCGCAGCCGGCTATCGGCTTCACGCCGGCCCCTCGCGCGCTTTTGTAGAACTTGATGAGGCCAAAGATGTTGGACAGGTCGGTCAGCGCCACGGCGGGCTGGCCCAGCTTGGCGACGCGCTTGATCAGGTCGGAAATGCGCACAATGCCGTCCACCACCGAGAACTCGGAATGGACGCGCAAATGGACGAAGGCAGGCGGGGATGTAACGGCTTCAGGCATGGCCCGAATTGTACCCAGTCGGCCGCCTGGCCGCCGCTTTTTCCCCCGGGGAGCAGCACTTGGCCAGCAGCTATGTAACAATACCAATTCACGCAATATGGCCCATGCGGGCCGATCGGTACGATGAAATGGCTGATTCCGGGCATATGGCTGGCCTCCATACTGTTCGCGCACTTCAGAGGCCATGTGCGGCTGCGGCTGTCGCGCCAACTGCTCGACCAGTCTGCCCTGCTGGCGCCGGTGAACGCCCTGATGGTGCTGTGTTCGCGCGTGCCCACCACCGCCTATTTGCCGACTCGCGAGATTCCCGAGCTACAGGTACTGGACGACAACTGGGAGATCATCCGCGACGAGGCCCTGAAGATGGCCGAGCTGCGTCGCATCAAGGCGGCCGAGCACCACGACGATATCGGCTTCAATTCGTTCTTCAAGTATGGCTGGAAGCGCTTCTACCTGAAGTGGTATGACGCCCGCCACCCATCGGCCGAGGAACTGTGCCCGCGCACCGTGGCCCTGCTGAAAAGCGTGCCCAAGGTGAAGGCCGCGATGTTCGCCGAGCTGCCCCCCGGCGGCAAGCTCAACCGCCACCGCGACCCTTTTGCCGGCTCGCTGCGCTACCACCTGGGCCTGACCACGCCCAACCACGATGGCTGCCACATCATTGTGGATGGCGAATCGTACAGTTGGCGCGACGGCGAAAGCGTGGTGTTCGACGAAACCTACGTGCACGAAGCCTACAACACCACCGACGTGAATCGCATCATCTTGTTCTGCGATGTGGAACGCCCGATGAAATGGCGCTGGGCGGAAGCCTTCAACCGCTGGTTCGGCCGGGTGGTGATGTCGGCCGCCAGTTCGCCCAACGATGGTGGCGACCAGACCGGCGCCATCAACAAGCTGACGCATGCGCACTGGGTCATTGACCAGAAGCGCAAGCAGTTCAAGGCCTGGAATCGCACGGTGTACAAAGCCACCAAGTGGTGGCTGGTCGTACTGGTGGTCCTGGCTTTCCTGGCCTGGTAGGCACTTGAGGACTGTTCCCTGCCCGGCGAATCCGAGCGGCCTGCCAGCCGCGAGGTGGAAGCGCGCAGCGCTTCGGGGGTGAGGCCCCTTACTCAGCACTCGACGATATTCACCGCCAGGCCGCCCCGGGCGGTTTCCTTGTATTTGGTCTTCATGTCGGCGCCGGTTTCGCGCATGGTCTTGATGACGGAATCGAGCGACACATAGTGATGGCCGTCGCCGCGCAAAGCCATGCGGGCGGCATTGACAGCCTTGATCGAAGCCATGGCGTTGCGCTCGATACAGGGTATTTGCACCAAGCCGCCTACCGGGTCGCAGGTCAGGCCCAGGTTGTGTTCCATACCGATCTCGGCGGCATTTTCCACCTGCTCGATCGAACCGCCCTGCACGGCAGCGAGTGCTCCGGCGGCCATGGAACAGGCTACGCCGACTTCGCCCTGGCAGCCGACTTCGGCGCCCGATAGCGAGGCGTTGTACTTGTACAGCAGGCCGATGGCGGCGGCGGTCAGCAGGAAGTCGCGCACGCCCTGGCGGTTGGCGCCCGGCACGAATCGATCGTAGTAATGCAGCACCGCCGGAATGATGCCGGCCGCGCCATTGGTGGGCGCGGTCACCACGCGGCCGCCAGCGGCGTTCTCTTCGTTGACGGCCATGGCATACAGATTTACCCAATCCATCACCGACAGCGGATCGGACAGCGTTCGTTCGGCCCGCTGCGTCAGGCTGCGATACAGTTCGGGCGCGCGGCGGCGCACCTTCAGGGGGCCCGGCAGGTCGCCATCGGCTTCGGGATAGTTGATGCCACAGCCGCGGTTGACGCAATCCTGCATGACCTGCCAGATGCGATCCAGGGTGCTGTCGACCTCGGCCTGGCTGCGCCAGGTAAGTTCGTTCTGCATCATGAGTTGGGCCACGGTGTGGCCGCCCGCACGGCACATGTCGAGCAACTCACGGCTCGTACGAAAAGGAAATGGCAGTTGGTCGTGCGCGGCTATGACCTGGTTGTTGGAGGCGCCGGCCGTGACCACAAAGCCGCCTCCCACCGACAGATAGCGAGATTCGCGCAGGCTGGCGCCCTGTGCGTCGAGAGCATGGAACTTCATGCCGTTGGGGTGTTCGGCCAGGGCCTCGCGGCGATAGAACAGGATGTGTTCTTTTTCAATGAAGGGCACCGCGAAATGCCCCAGCAAGGGCAGCGACTTGCTGGCACGCACGCCTTGCAGCAAGCCGCCGATTGCCGCGGGGTCGACCGTATCGGGCGCCTGGCCCATCAGGCCCAGCAGCACCCCCTTGTCGGTGCCGTGGCCCTTGCCGGTGGCGCCCAGCGAACCATAGAGTTCGACACGCACGCTAGCCACCCGAGGCAGCAGCGCATCGCGCTCGAGGCCCTGGGCGAACAGCAGGGCTGCGCGCATGGGCCCGACCGTATGCGAACTGGACGGCCCGATGCCGATTTTGAACAGATCGAACGCAGATACAGCCACGGCCAGCCTCACAGAGTCAACATACGGTCAAAGCATCATACGCGGGCGCCCTGGCGCTTCCAAGCCGGCCCATTTCCCCATCGGGCGCGGCCGTGCGATGATTGCTTCGTGACATGTCACTTTTTATGTTGCCGGCCAAGCCGGCCAATTTGATTTCTGCCAGGCCAGTCATGTCGGGATTGCTTCCTCTGCTCGATTTCGCGGGATACGTCGCCCTGCTGCTGTGGGGCGTGCACATGGTGCAGACCGGGGTGCAGCGCGCCTTCGGGGCCGCGCTGGGCGCCGCCCTGGGCCGTGCGCTGGGAACCCGGCTGCGCGCCTTTGCCACCGGCATGGGCATCACGGCCGCGCTGCAGAGCAGCACCGCCACCGGCCTGATGATCACCGGCTTCGCCGCCGGCGGCGTGGTGGGCCTGGCCCCCGCGCTGGCCGCCATGCTGGGTGCCAATGTGGGTACCACGCTGATCGTGCAGGTATTGTCGTTCGACCTGACGTCCCTGGCGCCGGTGCTGATTCTGGTGGGCGTCTGGATGTTTCGCCGCTATCCGCCCGGCCGGACCCGCGACCTGGGTCGCGTGTTCATCGGCCTGGGGCTGCTGCTGCTGTCGCTGCACCAACTGGTAGACCTGTTCGCGCCGCTGCAGGATGCCCCGTTGCTGGGCCTGGTGCTCAATGCCCTGTCCACCCAACCCGTGGCGGCCGTGCTGTTGGCGGGGGCATTGACCTGGGCGGCCCACTCCAGCGTGGCCATCGTGGTACTGATAATGTCGCTTGCGGCCCACCATATGGTGACCCCGGAAGTGGCTTTTGCATTGGTATTGGGCGCCAATCTGGGTACCGCGGTGAACCCCATGATAGAAGGCGTCAGCGGTAACGATCCAGCGGCACGCCGCCTGCCGCTGGGCAATCTGCTGACACGCGTGGCCGGCGTGCTGGCCGGGCTGGTGCTGCTGCCCTGGCTGCCTGGCTGGATGAGCTTGCTGGGCGCCGACAGCGCCCGCACTGTCGCCAACTTCCACACCGTG
>DASPIV010000024.1:0-3025 GCA_035628955.1 Bordetella sp. | reverse complement strand
GGAGCCATGGTCACCCAGCGCAACCGCGCGCTCGCATACCGCTACTGGGCGATGGAGTTCGGCATAGGCAGCGACGACATCGGACTGCATTGCGGGCCTTTCCATCACACGGCGCCATTTACTTTCACCTTGGCCCAGCTTTCCATCGGTGGAACGGTCGTGGTGCTGGATAGTTTCGATGCGGCTTCCGCCGCCGCGGTCATTGCCCGGCATGGGGTGACGTGGTCGTTCATGGTGCCGTTCATGCTGGAACGAGTGCTGGAGACCAAGCTCGACGGCGCATCCGCGCCCAGCCTGCGTATGCTCGTATCCGGCGCGTCGCCCCTGTCCACGCGCACCAAGACGCGCGTGCTGGAGCGCTTTCCGAAGGTCGCGCTGCACGACTTCTACGGCGCCACAGAAGCCGGGGTGATCACCAATCTTCGTCCGGATGACCAACTGGCCAAAGTTCGCTGTGTCGGCCGGCCCATTGCGGGGATCGAGATCCAGATCCGCGACGAGTCGCACAGGCTCATCGCCGAAGCCGGCGTGGTGGGCGACATCTGGCTACGAGGGCCGACACTCTTCGCCGGATATTTCATGTCGCCGGAGAAAACAGCCGAAGTCAGCGATGGCCAATGGTGCACGCTCGGCGATATCGGCTACCTCGACGAGCACGGCTACCTATACCTTGTCGATCGGCGCAAGGACGTGATCAAGAGCGGCGGCGTGAACATCTACCCCATCGAGATCGAAGAGGTCATTCTCCGCGAGCAGGAAGTCCGTGAATGCGCCGTCGTTGGCATGCCCGATGAGCGATGGGGCGAAGCCACCACGGCATTCCTGGTGCTCAAGGAATCAGCGAATGCCACCGAAATTCAACAACGTGTGCAGGAACTCTGCAACGCCTTGCTGGCGGACTACAAGCGCCCGAAGGCGTTCCGCATCCTGCACGCACTGCCCAGGAATGCCAACGGAAAAGTCTTGAAGCGCGACTTGCGAGACGCTACCTGGATGACATAACAAAAGTGCCTCTCACAGGGTACAGGAGACAAAGATGATCAAGAAAATGATGATGGCCATGTGGTGCGCGGGCGCTCTTCTTGCCTTTCCAGGGGTTGCTTCAGCTAAGGAGGCATGGCCGTCCAGGCCTGTCCACATGGTGATCCCGTACCCGCCCGGCGGGCCGACGGACGCGACGGGAAGGCTGCTTGCCGACAAGCTCGGCCAGGAATTGCAGACCGCCGTGGTCGTCTTGAACAAGGGTGGCGCCAGCGGGAACATCGGTGCCCAATTCGTGGCCAAGGCGAAGCCAGATGGCTATACCCTGCTATTCACGACGGGCGGCACCCACGGGATCAACCCCTTCCTGTATGACGATCCGGGATACGACCCGGTGCAGGACTTCGAGCCGATCGTGTGGGTAACGACGTCACCCAACATCCTGGTCGTCAATCCGTCCTTTCCGGCCAAGGATCTTGCGGAATTCATCGCGCTGGCCAAAGCCAATCCGGGCAAGTACAGCTCGGCGGCGCCTGGCCAGGGCAGTACGCCGCACATGTTCGGGGAATTGTTCAAGCGGACGGCCGGGATCAGCATCCAGCACATTCCTTACAAGGGTAGCGGCCAGGCACTGGTCGACGTGATGGGCGGCCAGGTACCGATCATGTTCGACGGAATTCCCTCATCCCTGCCGCTGGTACGGGCGGGCAAGCTGCGCGCGCTTGCCGTTACCGGCCTGCAGCGCAGTTCGGCGGCGCCAGACATCCCGACCGTGGCCGAGACCTTTCCTGGCTTCGATGCATCTGGCTGGTTTGCCCTCTACGCCCCCCATGGCACGCCTGCGGAGGTTGTCACGGCAGTCAACCAGGCGGTGAACAAGATTTTGCAAATGCCTGAAGTCAAGCAGGCCTACGCCAAACTCGGGGCGGACGTCGTGGGCGGAAGCCCCGACAAGCTGCGCGACCAAGTGAGCAAAGAGCTTGCCAAGTGGTCGGACCTGATCGAGCAGACTGGCATGAAGGCAGAGTAGGACCGCACCCCGGCGACACCTGAAGGAACCATCGAAATGACACACGCTACGAGTTACATGGATACCCAGCTCTTTATCGACGGCCAGTGGAAAGATGCCGCCGATGGCAAGACCTTGGCGGTATCGAATCCCGCCACCGGCAAAGAGATCGGTCGCGTCGCCCATGCAGGCCGTGTCGATCTCGAGCAGGTCGTCCAGGCGGCGAAGCGGGGGTTCGCCACATGGAGTGGCATGACCGCGGCCAAGCGCAGCGGCATCATGCGCAAAGCCGCCGCGCTGATCCGCGAGCGGGCCGACGCCATTGCGCCGTTGATGACCCAGGAAAACGGCAAACCGCTGGCCGAGTCCAAAGGCGAGACGCTGGCGGCCGCCGAGATCATCGAGTGGTTCGCCGAGGAAGGCTTCCGCGTATACGGCCGCATCGTGCCATCCCGCGGCAATCCGGCACAACGCCAGATGGTGATCAAAGATCCTGTCGGGCCAGTAGCGGCATTCACACCCTGGAACTTTCCGATCAACCAAGTGGTACGGAAGCTTGCCCCGGCGCTGGCAACGGGTTGCTCGGTGATCGTCAAGGCTCCCGAAGAAACACCGGCCGCGCCGGCAGCCCTGGTCCGCGCCTTTCAGGACGCCGGATTACCGCAAGGCGTCCTGGGCCTGGTCTACGGCGATCCCGCCGAGATTTCCAGCTTCCTGATTCCGCATCCCGACATTCGCAAAGTCACATTCACGGGTTCAACCATGGTGGGCAAGCAACTGGCCGCCCTGGCCGGCCAGCATATGAAGCGTGTCACCATGGAACTCGGCGGCCATGCCCCGGTGATCGTCTGCGAAGATGCCGATGTCTCTCTGGCGGTGAAGTCCGCCGGGGGAGCCAAGTTCCGCAATGCCGGCCAAGTCTGCATTGCACCGACGCGCTTCCTGGTCCATGAAAGCCTGCGGGACGAGTTCACGGCCGCACTGGCAAAGTGGGCGAGCGGATTGCGGGTGGCGGACGGCATGGCCGACGGCACG
>DASPIV010000023.1:0-17557 GCA_035628955.1 Bordetella sp. | reverse complement strand
CAGCGCGGCGCCACACCACCATTTGATTGCGGGAAAAACCATGTCTCCAGCCCTCCTCGAGTGTGCGGGCGGCGGCGCGCGGCTATGCGGGAAGCCCCGGGCCCACTCTAGAACCGTATGGCTTGCATGGCAAGCCTTTTTCAGGCCCAAAGATAGCCAATTGGTACAACACGCGCGAGCCAGGCCGGCAACGCCTCGCCGCCTGCCCGCCTGAATGAAAAAGTGCCTGGCACCCAATGGGTACCAGGCACCTGGGCGCGGTCTGGATCGTGCTCAGGCCACGTGCTGCAGAAAATCGCGCAGGCGCTGGCTGGGCGGGTTCGACAGCAGTTCGGTGGGCGGGCCGTCGTGCGCCACTTTGCCGGCATCGATGAAAATCAGCCGGCTGCCCACTTTGCGCGCGAATTCCATTTCATGGGTGACCACCACCATGGTCATGCCTTCTTCAGCCAGGTCGCGCATGACCTTCAGCACTTCATGGCGCAGTTCCGGATCGAGCGCCGAGGTGGGTTCATCGAACAGCATCAGCTTGGGCTTGATGGCCAGCGCGCGCGCAATGGCCACGCGCTGCTGCTGGCCGCCCGACAGTTCGGATGGATAGTGTCTCATGCGCTCGGCCAGCCCGACCTTGCCCAGCAGGGCCTGGGCCTGGGCACGCGCTTCCTGCCGCGATGCGCCACGCGTATGAACAGGCCCGAACATGACGTTTTCCAATGCCGTCATCTGCGGGAACAGGTTGAACTGCTGGAACACCATGCCGGCTTCGCGGCGAATGGCGCGCACCTGCGCGGGCGGGCCCTTGACGCTCTGGCCGTCGACCAGCAGGTCGCCGCCTTCGATGGTTTCCAGCACATTGATGCAGCGCAGGAAGGTGGATTTTCCCGAACCCGACGGGCCCACCACCACCACGACCTCGCCGGCATCGATGTTCAGCGAAATGCCGTCCAGGACGGTGGATTCGCCGAAGCGCTTGGTAACGTTGCGGAACTCGACCATGCTCATAGTATGCGCATCCTTTTTTCTACCAGGCGCAGCGCCAGGGCCAGTGCGCCGGTCAGGATCAGGTAGATGATGGCCACCGCCGACCAGATCTCCACGGCCCGGAAGTTGCTGGCCATGATCTCCTGGCCCTGTCGGGTGAGCTCGGCGACGCCGATCACGATGAACAGCGACGAGTCTTTCAGGCTGATGATGCACTGGTTGCCCAGCGGCGGGATCATGCGACGAAACGCCACCGGCCCGATGATGTGCACCAGAATCTTGTGAAACGGCAGGCCCATGGCCTGGCCCGCTTCTTTCAGGCCCTTGTGCACCGACAGCAGCGAGCCGCGCACGATCTCGGCAATGTACGCGCCCGAGTTGATGATCAGGGTGGCAATGGCCGCCCACAGGGCATCAACCCGCAGGCCGGGCATCATCAGCGGCAAGGCGAAGTAGATGAACATGACCTGGACCACGATGGGCGTGCCGCGAATGACCGCGATATACACCTGCGCAATGCCAGACAGCAGCCTGGGCCCGTAGGCGCGGGCCACGCCGGCCAATGCCCCCAGCACGAAGCCGCCTGCCAAGCCCCAGAAAGTGATCTTGACGGTCATCATCGTACCGTCGAGCAGATTGGGCACCGAGGCCCAGATGACAGACCAGTCGAATTGCACGGTCTTCCCCTATATTGTGATGCCCGCGGGCCGTTGCGGCTGGCAGCGCGGGGCGGGCGGGGGCATGCCCCCGCGGCGGCCCGGGCTTGCTACGCGCCTGCGCTCAGGGCTGCTTGCCGAACCACTTGGTATAGATGGCGTCGTACTGGCCATTGGCTTTCAGCGTAGCCAGAGCCTTGTTTACCTTGGCCACCAGGTCGCTACCCTTGGGGAAAGCAATGCCGTAGAAGTCGCCGCTCTTGACCGTGCCCACGACCTTCACGCGGCCCTTGCCGGCGGTGGTGGCGTAGTATTGGACGTTGGGCGTATCGTGCACGGCGGCATCGACCCGGCCGGTGGCCAGTTCCAGATAGGCATTATCGATATTGGGAAACAGGCGCAGCTTGGCATCGGGCACTTCTTTCTTCATGAAGTCGACCGTGGCGGTGCCAGTCTTGACCGCTACGCTCTTGCCGGCCAGGTCCTGGGCCGTCTTGATGTCGGTATTGCCTTCGGCAACCAGGATGGCCAGGCCGCTTTCGTAATAGGGGTCGGAAAAGTCGATGACCTGCTTGCGGTCGTCGCGGATGGTGATGCCGGCCAGCGCCGCATCGATGTTCTTGGTCTGCAGGCCCGGGATAATGCCGTTGAAATCCATCGGCTGCAGCTTGTACTTCAGGTTGAGTTCTTTGGCGATGGCGGCCCACAGATCGATGTCGAAACCGGTGTAGGTACTGCCCTGCTTGAATTCGAACGGGACAAAGGCGGTGTCCGTGGCTACGATCAGTTCCCTGTCCTGGGCTGCGGCGGTGGACACGGCGCCGATCAGGCTCAAGCCCACCAGCGCGGCAGCGATTTTGCGCTTAATCATCGAAATTCTCCTGTAGAGACAACAGGCCCTGGTATGCACCGGGGCAGCCAATCGGCACGCCAAGGCGGGTGGCCGGGCGGCCTTGCCGGCCCATCTTAACTCATCCGTCCCCATGGCAACTGCGCGCCGGGAAATTACAATCGGATCATTCGCAGGAGATCATTCATGCCGTTCAAGCCCGTACGCATCGCCGGCACTCGCCGCCAGATCGGCCAGGCGCTGGGCAAGCTGGCCCGGCCGCTGATGTCGGTCTACCTGGGCCAGAGCGCCACCTGGCAGGCCCTGCGTCCCTGGCGCGGCCACGCCTATCTGCAAGAGCTGGCAGGCCACGCACAAGAGGCCCTGCCTGGCATCTGGGAAGAGTTCGAAGGTCTGGCCGAGGGCCTGCGCATACCGGCGGCCGACCTGCTGCTGTGGCATTGCCGCGGCGATCTGCTGCACAAAACCACCGATGGCTGCACGTCGGTGGCCTTACAGTCTTCCGATGGCAGGCGCTGGATCGCCCACAACGAGGATGGCGATCCTTATCTATATGGCCGCTGCCACGTGGTCGATGTGCAGCCCGACGACGCGCCGGGATATGTCAGCTTCTACTACCCGGGCTCGTTGCCCGGGCATACTTTCGGCGCCAACCGCGCCGGCCTGGTGCAAACCATCAACAACCTGCGTACGCGCGTGCGGCGTACCGGCGTGCCGCGCATGTTCCTGGCGCGTGCCGTGCTCGACTGCAACACGCTGGACCAGGCCACGGAGCTGCTGGCGCACATGCCGCGTGCCGGCGCCTTTCATCACACGCTGGGTGCAAGAGGCGACGACCGCTTGCTGAGCATCGAGGCCACGCCGGGCGCCTGCTCGGTCGAAATCGTGGCGCGCCGCTACGGACACGCCAACCACCTGATCCACCAGGGCACCCGCAACATCGCGCAGATCGTCACGGATTCGTCGCGGGCGCGGCAGAACCGCATCGACGCGCTGGTCGACACCTGGAATGAAGCCACCGGCGAAACCGACCTGGTGGCCGCCCTGCACGATACCGAGGGGGCGCTGCCCATTCTGCGTTGCGCAGCCAACGACCCCGACGACGAGAACACCCTGGCCACCGCCGTCTTTACCCTGGACGACGAACACGTGACGCTGCGCATCTACGACCGCAAGGCCCGCGCCGCGCAAGAAATCGCCGTCGCATAGCGCAAGCTGACGGTGCAAGGCGGACGGCGGCGTGCCGCCTGCCTTGCCGGCTACGCCTGCCCGTAGCCGCCTCCGCCCGGCGTTTCCACCACGAACACATCGCCAGCCTGCAGGGCCGCGCTGTCCTGCGGCGCCAGTTCCTGGATGCTGCCGTCGGCCCGTTCGATATAGTTGCGGCCCAATGCGCCGGCACCGCCGCCGGCCAGGCCGAAGGGTGCGTAAACGCGGTTGTTCGACAGAATGGCCGCGGTCATGTCTTCCAGGAAGCGCACGCGCCGCACCCCGCCGTCGCCGCCGCGGTAGCGGCCGGCACCGCCAGAGCCGGGGCGGATTTCATACGATTCCAGCCGCACCGGAAAGCGCAGTTCCAGCACTTCGGGGTCGGTCAGGCGCGAGTTGGTCATGTGCGCCTGCACTACCGAGGCGCCGGCAAACCCCTCGTCGCGCGGCCCGGCCGCGTCGATGCGCAGCGGGCCCGCGCCCGTGCCGCCCGAGATGGTTTCGTAGTACTGATAGCGCGCGTTGCCGAACGTGAAATTGTTCATGGTGCCCTGGCTGGCCGCCAGCACGCCCAGCGCCCCATACAATGCGTTGACGATGCACATGGACGTTTCCACGTTGCCCGCCACCACCGAAGCCGGAGGGTTGGGCCGCAGCATCGAGCCTTCGGGGATGATGATATCCAGCGGTTTCAGGCATCCCGCATTGAGCGGGATATCGTCATCGACCATGGTGCGGAACACATACAGCACCGCTGCCACCGCGATCGCGCCGGGCGCGTTGAAGTTGTTGTCCAGTTGCGCCGACGTGCCCGTGAAATCCACCACCGCGGTGCGCGCCTCGCGCTTGACGCGCACCGCCACGCGGATGACCGCCCCGTTGTCCAGGGGATACTCGTAGCTGCCATCCTTCAGCACCGAAATGACGCGGCGCACGGCTTCTTCGGCGTTGTCCTGCACGTGGCCCATGTATGCGCGCACCACGCTCAAGCCGAAGTGGTCGCACATGCGCAGCAGTTCTTGCACACCCTTTTCATTGGCGGCGATCTGGGCGTGCAGATCGGCAATGTTCTGGTCGGGATTGCGGGCCGGCCAGCGCCCCGATGCCAGGATCTCGCGCGCGGCCTCATCGCGGAATTCGCCATCGCGCACCAACTGGAAGTTGGTGAACAGCACCCCTTCGTCTTCCACCGTCCTGGAATCAGGAGGCATGGATCCGGGCGTAGTGCCGCCGATATCGGCATGGTGCCCGCGCGAGCCCACGTAGAACAGGATTTCGCTGCCGGCCCGGTCGAACACGGGCGTGATGACCGTCACGTCGGGCAAATGCGTGCCGCCGTGGTAAGGATCGTTGACCACGTAGGCATCGCCCGGCCGCATGTGCCCGGCATTGGCGTTCATGATGGTCTTGATGGATTCGCCCATCGAGCCCAGGTGCACGGGCATGTGCGGCGCATTGGCGATCAGATTGCCCTCGGCATCGAAAATGGCGCAGGAGAAGTCCAGCCGCTCTTTGATGTTGACCGAATAGGCGGTGTTCTGCAGCCGGTAGCCCATCTGCTCGGCGATCGACATGAACAGATTATTGAAGACTTCCAGCATGACCGGATCGGCCTGCGTACCCACCGCGCGGCGTTCGGGCCGGGCCTCGACGCGCTTGAGCACGATATGGTCCAGCGCGGTCAGTTCGGCCTGCCAGCCGGTCTCGACAACCGTAGTCTGGTTGGGCTCGGAAATGATGGCAGGCCCGGCCAGCACGTCGCCCGGCACCAGGTCGGCGCGCACGTACAGCGGCGTATCGCGCCAGGCACCCTGCCCGTACATCTGCACCACCTGGCGCGCCACCGGCGCGCCGGCACGGCTGCGGTGGGCCGGCGTTTCGGTCGCGGGCTCGCCGCCGCCGGTGGCCTCGACCGAGATCGTCTCCACCACCAGTTCGCGGCCGGGCATCAGGAACGAATAGCGCTGGCGATAAGCGGCCTCGAAGTCCTGGCGCACTTGGGCCAGGTCGCCGTAGGCCACTTCCAGCGCGGTATCGGTGCCGCGGTACTTGAGATGCAGGCGCCGCTGTACCTGGATCAGGTCGGGCGGCACGTGCTGGCGGCGTAGTTCGCCTTCGGCCTGGCCGGCCAGTTCGTCCAGCTCGGCCTGCAATTCGGGAATCAATGCCGCATCCAGCACTTTCTCGACTGTTTTCTGGCGCATGTCGGTCTGGTCCGCCAGCCCCATGCCATAGGCCGACAGCACGCCGCCCAGCGGGTGGGCGAACACCGTGGTCATGCCCAGCGCGTCGGCCACCAGGCAGGCATGCTGGCCGCCGGCCCCGCCGAATACTGTCAGGGCATATTCGGTGACGTCGTGGCCGCGCTGTACCGAGATGCGCTTGATGGCCTCGGCCATGTTGCCCACCGCGATTTCCAGGAAACCTTCAGCCAATTGCTCGGGCGTCATCTCGCGGCCGGTGGCCGCGCGTACCTCGGCGGCCATGGCGTCAAAGCGCTGCTGCACGGCCTGGCGGTCCAGCGGCTGATCGGCGCCCGGGCCGAAAAGCCGCGGGAAAAAATCGGGCTGGATCTTGCCCAGCAAGACATTGCAGTCGGTCACCGCCAAGGGGCCGCCGCGCCGGTAGCAGGCCGGACCGGGATTGGCGCCAGCCGAATCGGGGCCCACCCGCAGGCGCGCGCCGTCGAAGTGCAGGATGGAGCCCCCGCCCGCGGCCACCGTGTGGATGCTCATCATGGGCGCCCGCATGCGCACGCCGGCCACCAGGGTCTCGAACTCGCGCTCGAACTCGCCCGCGTAGTGCGAAACGTCAGTCGACGTGCCGCCCATGTCGAAACCGATAACGCGTGGCAAGCCGGCCAATTCGCTGGTGCGCACCATGCCGACAATACCGCCGGCCGGGCCGGACAAGATGGCGTCCTTGCCACGGAAGCGATGCGCGTCGGTCAGGCCGCCGCTGGATTGCATGAACATCAGGCGGATGCCCGGAAGTTCGGACGCCACCTGGTCGACATAGCGCTTCAGGATGGGCGACAGATAAGCGTCGACCACCGTGGTATCGCCGCGCGAGACGAACTTGATCAGGGGACTGACCTCGTGCGAGGCCGATACCTGGGTAAAACCCATGTCGCGCGCAATGGCCGCCGCGCGTTGTTCGTGCGCGGGCGCATGCCAGGCATGCATGAAGACCACGGCCACGGCACGGATGCCGCTATCGTAGGCCTGCTTCAGGTTCTGGCGCAGGCCGTCTTCATCCAGCGGGCGCACCACGGCACCGCTGGCATCGACCCGTTCGTCGGCTTCGACCACCGACTCGTAAAGCATCTCGGGCAGCACGACATTGCGGTCGAACAGGCGCGGCCGGTTCTGGTAGGCAATGCGCAACCCGTCGCGAAACCCTTGCGTGGTGACCAGCAAGGTGCGTTCACCCTTGCGTTCCAGCAAGGCGTTGGTGGCCACCGTCGTGCCCATCTTTACGCATTCCACCTGTTCGGCGGGCACCGGCACGCCCGGCGCCAACCCCAGCAACTGGCGGATGCCGGCCACGGCCGCATCGCGATATTGCTCGGGGTTCTCCGACAGCAGCTTGGCGGTGGCGGTACTTCCGTCGGGGCGGCGCGCCACGATATCGGTGAAGGTGCCCCCACGATCGACCCAGAATTGCCACTTCATAGTGTCCTCAACAAGTAAAAATAACGGCGCGGCGAATAGCCGCCGCGCCGCGCATGGTCATAGCGAGGTGGCCGCCCGCGCCGCCTGGTCGTACAGACCGGAGAGCGCGCGCAGGGTCTTGGCCAGCTGCCGGGTGAATTCGACGCCCCCGCCGCTGCCCGCTTCCAGGCCGTCGATCAGGCACTGTTCGCGGATCTCGGTGTAGCGCTTGATGAATGCGGCGCCATCGTCCGTGGCGCTGTAGAACACTTCCTTGCCGCTGCGCTCGCCGCGCACCACGCCCAGCCGCTCGAGTTTCTTCAGCGAATAATTGACGATATGCGTGTCTTCGACATTCAGCGTGAAGCAGATGTCGGCCAGCTTCTTGCCGCGCTGGCGATGATAGACATGGTGCATCACCATGACATCGGTAGCTGTCAGGTCGGGCAGGCCGGCAGCGGCCATGCAGCGCACGGTCCAGCGGTCGAACGCGTGTCCGGCGATCATCAGGCCGAATTCCACTTCGGAAAGGTCCGGCGCACGGCTGCTGGCCAAGTGGGCCGATGAGGCGATGAGATGAGCGTTCACGGAGCACCCCGCAAAATCAATGTAGATGAAATATTAATAATTTATCTATATTTCATCAACAAATACCTCACCAAGCCGCCCAACCAACCTTTTTGCCGCCCGATGGGCCCGCCGGACGGCACAGGTAGCCGCTGGCCTTCAGATTTCCTCAGATGAATGGGCAGACGCCGATCGCGCCGAATTCATAGCGGCCCCATTTGTTCAAAAATGCAGCGCGGTATCCAGAGATAGGGCGAATCTGTTGACGATTTCATCAATCTCGCCGGCGGTTACGGTGTAGGCAGGGGCAAACACGACATGGTCTCCCTGCGTGCCGTCGATTGTTCCCCCGCCGGGGTATACCATGAGCCCAGCGTCCAGCGCGGCCGCCTTCACGCGCGCATGCACAGCGTGCGCGGGGTCGAATGGCTTCTTGGACTCCCTGTCATCGACCAGTTCGATCCCGGCGAAAAGCCCGCGGCCACGGATGTCGCCCACCTTGGGATGGTCGGCGAAGATCTCGGCCAGGCGATTCTTCAACTGCAGACCGCGTGCACGCACGTTGTCCAGCAGATTTTCTTCGATGATGACTTGTTGCACGGCCAGAGCGGCCGCGCAGGAAACCGGATGGCCCATATAGGTAAAGCCGTGCCGCAACTGCGCGCTGCCCTGCTCCAGGGTGTCGACGATTTTGTCGCTTACCAAGGTGGCCCCGATAGCTTGGTAGCCGCCACCCAGACCTTTGGCAATCGTCAGAATATCCGGGCACACGTCGTCTTCGGCACACGCATAGAAGGTTCCCGTACGCCCGGTTCCGCACATGATCTCATCCAGCACGAGCAATACGTCGTACTGGTCGCAGATCTCGCGGATGCGCTTCAGGTAGCCGGGCGCGGCGGGCACGCAGCCCAGTGTTGCGCCAACAACAGGTTCAGCGATAAACGCGGCCACATTCTCGGCGCCCAGTTCCAGGATCGCTTTCTCTAGCTCGTCGGCCGCGCGGCGCCCGTATTCAGCATCGGTTTCGCCTGCATGCTGCAGTCGATAGCCATAACAAGGCTCGATGAATGACACATTGAACAGCATCGGTCCGTACACCGTGCGCCGTGGCAGGTTCCCGCTGACCGCGAGTGCACCGGTGGTGGCGCCGTGATAGCTTTGCCGGCGCGCAATAATTCGGTTCTTTTGCGGCTGCCCACGTTCTACCCATGCCTGGCGCACCAGTTTCAATGCGCACTCCGTGCTCTCGGATCCACCCGAAGAAAAGACGACCCGTGATAGCGCATCCGGCGCGTTATGCAGCAGCAACCGGGCAAGCTTTTCAGCGGGCTCCGACGTGAAGAAGCTGCCATGCGCGTAGGCGACGCGGGATAGCTGTTCCGCAATCGCCGCGGCAATACGAGGGTGGCCATGCCCCAGGCACGACACCGCCGCCCCGCCTGACACCGCATCCAGATAGCGTTTGCCGGTGCTGTCTTCCAACCAGACGCCCTGTCCGGACACCACGGTGGGTAAAGACTTGCCAAGCTGACGATGCAGAATCCGCGTCATACCGGATCCTTCTTGGCGAAATACTGATTGCGCTCATCTTGGGCGATCAGTTCAGCGGCCCGCTCTGCGGGCGGACCATAGCCGCCTCCTCCAGGGGTACCAATTTCGATCCAGTCCCCGGCCTTGAGCTCAAAATCTTCACCCTTGGACAGGTGCTCGGGTGTCGTAAGCTTTCCCCCCTGGCTGACCAGAATCGTGTTGGGCGCCCCCGGCTGGCCTCCCAGGATGCCCGGCGGGCCGGCACGGCCATGCTCCATCAGGAACGATGCCTTGCCGCTGCCACGCAGCAAACGGACTTTGTAGTTCACGCCAAACCCGCCACGAAACCGGCCCGCGCCCGCGGAGTCCTCGCGCAAGGCGTAGTGATCGAAAATCAGGGGATAGCGCTGCTCTAGCACTTCGACCGGCTGGCTTTTCGAGATGCCAATCGTGGAGCACCCATTGGTGACACCGTCCCCGCCCCACCACCCGCCATATCCTCCGCCCGAGAAGTAGTACATGATGTACGCACGGTTTTCCTCGGAATCGAAACCGCCCAATCCCAGATTGCCGCTGGTTCCCGCGGGCGCCGCGAATATTTTTCCGGGAATCGCTTCGGCGAATGCCAGGAACACGGCTTCCATGATGCGCTGAGAGACTTCTGCCGCGCAGCCTGCCACCGGCTTGGGATATTCCGCATACAGGAAGGTTCCATGCGGTTTGGCGACATGCAGCGGCCGGAAACATCCCGCGTTCAGCGGTACGTCGGGAAAGACATGCTTCATGGCCAGAAAGACCGACGACAAGGTGGTTGCCCACACTGAATTGAGCGGTCCCGCGCATGGGGCGCTTGAGCGTGACAGGTCGAAGGATATGTCCGAATCCTTGACGGTGATATCGATCGCGATCTCCAGCGGCTCGTTGACGATACCGTCACTATCGAGATAGGCGGATGCGCTATATGTACCGTCCGGGATACTGCTGATATGCGCACGCATGATACGCTCAGAGCGGATTTCCAGCTCGGCAATCGCGGCATCGACCAGATCCACTCCATAACGATCCAATAGCGCAGTCAAGCGGCGCGCCCCGGCGTTAAGCGCGGCGATTTGCGCCTTGATGTCGCCGATGCGCTCGTCGGCTACACGGATATTCGCCAGGACCAACTGGACGATCTCGGGGTTCATCACTCCCCGATCCACGAGCTTGATGGGCGGAATGCGCAAGCCTTCCTGATGAATTTCAGTAGCGGTACTGCTGAACCCGCCCGGCACCATGCCGCCCGTATCGGGCCAGTGGCCAGTATTGGCCAGATGGCACCAGTGTTTTCCCTTGTAATAGAACGGCTGCACCATCTTCACATCCATCAGGTGCGTCCCTCCCAGGTAGGGGTCGTTCACCAGGATGACATCGCCGTCGTTCAGGTCATCGCGCGCCTCGCAGACACATCGCGTTGTCTCCTGCATCACGCCGACGAAAATCGGCAAGCCGAGCGCACCCTGTGCAATCAGGCGTCCATCATTCAAGCCGTAGATGCCATTGGAACGATCGAAAGATTCCGAGATGACAGGGGAAAACGAGGTCTTTTCGTGAACCAGGTCCATCTCGTTGCAGACCTGCTGCAACCCCTTTTCGATCACCGTCAGCGTCACGGGGTCAAGCGCTATCTTGTTTGTGCTCATGCTCAGGCCTCCATCGCCACTTCAGACCCTTGTTCACTCGACGCGGCGATGCCGACATCGATCAGGATGCTTCCGAATTCATCAACCGTGCACGAGGTGCCGGGATCAATGACAATCGTGGTGTCCGATTGTTCGACGATAGCCGGGCCGTTGAATACGGCATGCAAGGGCAGATTCTCGCGGCGATAAATCGGCGTATCGAACCAGCGGCCATCAAAGTACACGTTGCGCCTGCCCGCCATGGCCTGCTCGATCGTGCCGTCCGCAGGGCGGAAAATGGACAAATCGATCGGCGCGCGCACCCCAACCACCGTGGTTCGCACATTCATCAGCATTGGCTTCATTTCCGGCAGCAACAGATCGAAACGCGCGTGGTACGCCTTGGCAAACTGCGCCTTGACCTCATCGGCATCAAACTTGCCAGTGGGCACGGCGATCGACATCACATGCGACTGACCCCGGTAGAGCAAATCCACCTCGTTGCGCACCTCTACGCGTTCGACCTCGACCTTCTCGCTTTCGAGCAAGGCCAGGCCCTCTTCAGCCTGTGTCCGCATCAATGCCTCTACCTGTTGCGCATCGAGTTCGGTAAAGACCTTGTTGATCGTCTGCACAAAGTCATGGCGCACATTGGCCATGATGCAGCCCAGCGCAGAAGTCAGCCCCGGAAAACGAGGCACCACAATGCGTGGAATGCCCAGCTCGCGAGCGATGGCGACAACGTGCAGCGGCCCTGCGCCGCCATACGGCATCAAGGCGAAATCGCGCGGGTCGTAACCCTTGTCAATAGAGATCAGGCGTATGGCGCCCGCCAGGTCCTGCACAGCCACTTGGATGATGGCCAAGGCGACCTCCATCGCCGACATGCCCAATTCCTTGCCCAACTGGGCTTCCATGGCTTGTGCGATCTTGTCCAGCGAAGCACGCTCGTTCGATCCGGTGATCGAATTGGCGTTGATACGCCCAAGCAGGAAATTGGCATCCGTAATCGTAGGGCGGTCGCCGCCGCGGCCATAGCCGATCGGCCCCGGAAACGAACCGGCGCTTTCCGGGCCGACCCGCAACATGCCCGCCTTGTCGATATGGGCAATGCTGCCGCCGCCAGAACCGATGCTGTGAATGTCGATCATGGGAATGCGGATCGGGACCGCATAATCCAGGTCTTTCTCGGCCGTAATGATGGGCTCTCCATCTACGATTACCGCCACGTCATAGCTCGTGCCGCCCATGTCGCCGGTTATCACGTTACGCAATCCGGATGCCTTGGCGATCTGCGCCGCTGCCAATACACCCGCTGCCGGGCCTGACATGACGGTTTGAACAGCATGCTGCCCGACGATCGATGCCGCCATCATGCCGCCGTTGGCCTGCATGACAAGCAGCTGGTTCTTGAAGCCCTCGCTATCGAGCCGTTGCGCCACCCGGTCGATGTATTCGCTTACGATCGGGCGGATCAGCGCGTGGATTGCCGCGGTCGACCCACGTTCGAATTCGCGCATTTCGCGGATGATTTCGTAGCCTGCGACGACATTTTTGTTTGGCCAAAGCGAACGCACGATTTCCGCGCAGCGGCGTTCATGGTCGGGGTTCACGTAGGAATGCAAAAAGTGCACGACCACGGATTCCACCCCGGCCGCCAGCAGTTGGCGAACCGCCTCGTGCACATCTTCTTCGTGCAAGGCCGTCACGACATTGCCGCGCGCATCGATGCGCTCCCGCACTTCCAGCCGGTGGCAACGGTTGATCAAAGGTTGAAAGCTGCCAGACAGTCCATAGGCGTGGGGCCGCGTACGTCGCCCGAGTTCGAGCACGTCTCGGAAGCCTTGGGTGGTGATCAGCCCGCAGCGCGCACCCTTGCGCTCCAACACGGCATTGGTGCCTGCCGTCGTTCCGTGTACCAACCAGTCTATGTCTTTGATCGGGACGTCCAGGGCATGCAGCCCTGCCAGGAACCCGTTGGCGCGATCATCTACCGTGGTGGGCACCTTAGCTGTCTGAAATGTGCCGGCCGTACTGTCCAACAAGATGAAATCCGTGAATGTGCCGCCGACATCCACTCCAACGCTGATGCTGCCCATGGGCTGACTTTCCTTTTAAAATTCCGAAAAACGGAATAACATTCCGATTTTCGGAATTAAGCCATTTTCGTGGCCGGGATGTCAATCGGGCTCTTACTCATTGACTCCGCATTTTTTCTGTGGCACAACCAACCCCCTTCAGGCGCAGTTCTGCGCCGCTTGCCAAGGAACCGCAGCAAGATGACCGCAGAGCGGCAAAGCCCCCTGGAACGCTATTTATCCATCCTGGAGATCGTGGCTGCCTCCCAGCGCCCTCTCAGCCTGACAGAACTGGCAAATATCATCGATCTGCCCAAGCCGACGGTTCACCGGCTGATCGGTGTTCTGCAGGCATGTGGCGCACTGCGTACCGAAGAGCGCAATCAGCGCGGCTTTCTGATAGGCCGGCGCATGTCCCGGCTGCTGCATCTGAGCCAGGACGAATCAGTCGTTGCGAATTACGCGCAGATCATCTGCGACAGGCTCACCGAACGAGTGGCCGAGACTAGCTACGTCGTCCGGCTGGGCATCGACTCGGTGCACACCATTGCCCGGTCAGTCCCGGATCAAGGCTACCGGCTACATGTACTGCCCGGCCTGGAACTGCCCACGCATGCCGCCGCATCCGCCAAGGCGATCGCGGCATACCAGGACGCGGCCACGCAGAAACGCCTGCTTCATCCCCCCTTCAAGCGCCTGACCGAGTTCACCAAGACCACGCTGGCACAAGTCATGGATGAACTCGAACGCGTGCGGCGAGACGGCTATGCCATCTGCGACCGGGAAATCGACAGTGGCATCATGGCTTATGGCTGCCCGGTCTTTCTTCGTTCCGGAGAGGTTATCTACAGCCTTGGGGTCACCGGGCCGTGCAGCCGCCTGACGGAACGCCCGGCCGCGTATTGGATAGAAGCCTTGCAGGAAAGCGCCGCCCTGTACGCAAAAATGCTGCGCGAGGGCGAGCGGCAAGACCCGCTATGACGTCCGTATCGGATGCCACCGCTAGGCAGGCTAGAACAAGGCGCGTGGCAACATCAGGATAATGTCGGGGAAGAACATCATCAGGCCCATGGCAAACAACATCAAGGCGATGAACGGCAAAACCGACTTGTAGATGTCCGGCATCGTGACCGAAGGCGGTGTCACCCCTCTGAGATAGAACAGGTTGTAGCCGAACGGCGGCGAAAGGAAGCCGATTTCCATGTTTATGATGAACAGAATGCCAAACCAGATCGGATCGAATCCGAGCTTGGTGATAATGGGCACGAAGATGGGCACGGTGATCATGATGATCCCCACCGTGTCCAGCACCATGCCCATGAGCAGCAAGATCAGCTGCATGCCGATCAGCACCGCCCAGCGGTTCACGTCAAGGCCAAGCACGAAGGTTTCGATCATCCGGCCGGCACCCATGCCGGTATAGAAAGTCGACAATGCCGCCGCACCGATAATGATCCAGAAGATCATGCAGGTGAGCATCAGGGTTTCATGGCATGCAGCCTTGACATCGACCCATCGCAAACGCCGCAAGCATAGCGCCGCGACAATAGACCCGACTGCCCCGACGGCGGCCGATTCCGACACACTTGCAATGCCCGTCAGCATGGACCCCAGCACGGCCACGACGATCAGCAAGGGAAAGACCATACCCCTGAGGCCAAGCAGTTTTTCCGACCAGGTATATCGCCTGAGCGATCCTCCGCCCGAAATTGAAGGCTGCAGCCAGCCGCGAATAAGCAGATAGGCACAGAACAGCGCAGCCAGCAACAGGCCCGGCAGCAGGCCGGCCGCGTACAGCTTTCCGACCGATGTCCCTGACACCAGCGCGTAGACAATCATGGTCACGCTGGGCGGGATGAGAATACCCAGCGAGCCGCCCGCCGCGATGGTACCCAGCGCCATGTCCTTGCCGTAGCCGCGCGCCAGCATGGCCGGGATCGCCAGCATCCCCATGGATACCGTGGCCGCGCCGCTGATACCCGCCATGCAGGCAAAGATCGTGCAGATCAGGACGGTACCGATAGCCAGGCCGCCGCGGATGGAGCCAAAGAAGCGCTCCATGGCGTCGTACATATCCTCCGCGATCCGCGCCTTCTGCAGCATCGACGCCATGAATACAAATAGCGGGATGGCAAGGTACTCGAAACTTGAAGTCGTGGCAAAGGCGCGCATCGGCACCATGGTCAGCGCCATCGGACTCCAGAAACCCGCAATCATCGCAATGCTGATGCCCGGCAGGGCAATGGCGATCGGCACGCCCAAGGCCAGGAAAAGCAGCATCCCGCCAAAAAGTAGAGACGTGACCAGGATGGGATCACCCATATTCATTCCTTAGCGCGTTATACGGAGACGGTGGAAACTGCCGGTGCTTCCGGCGGCGGATCGCGCCATAAGTGCAATAGGTGGGACAACCAGGCCAGGCCGAGCATGGCGCCGCCCACGGGGATCATCAGCTTGGGGATCCAGACCGGCCCCCCCCATGACCCTGTCGCCGACTGCTCATTCATGGCATACGACGACAGGAAGAAATCACCGCCGCGCCAGACCAGAACCCCGACGAACAGAACGAGCAAAGTCGTGGAAAGAAAGGTGTCGACAATTGCCCGGTTGCGATGGCTGAGCCGGGCGAAAATCACATCGACCCGCACAAATTGGCCGCGAAGCAGCGCGTATGGGCCGCCGATCATGACGAATATTGTCAACAGCCAGGTACTGATCTCCTGAGTCCAGGGAAGTGACTGTGAAAACACCCCGCGGGCCACCATCTCGAATAGGATCAGCGCCATCATGCCCAGGACGAACAGGGAGACAAACCGTCCGATTGCCCCAAGAACGCCGTCAATGGCGCGAGTCAATGCATCGAGCATCTGCATACCTTTTGGAAGAAGCGCAATGAAAGATGCCGCTCAAAGCGGCATCGACGAACGAGACGGACGCTCAGCGTCCCAGTTCGGCCAGGTAGTCATTCAGCATCTTGACCGCGCGAGCCGACAATTCGTCTTCTTTCTCGTAGGCACGCCACAGCTCGCGAGCCGCGGCCTCCATTTTGGCGAACTCTTCGGGCGGGATCGTGCTGATCTGAACACCGGCCTTCATCATGGTCTGCATGGCTTGGGCGTCCTGCATTTCGCCAAGCGCCAGATAGTCGAATGACGATGCGACCGCGGCTTCCTGCAGCATAGCCTTCAAGTCGTCTGGCAACGTTTCCCACGCCTGCTTGTTCACGGCGAAGAAGTTATTGGGCACCGGCAACGGCGACGGCTCGACATAGAACTTGGCCACCTCTTGAAAAGAGTTGTTCAAGTTGCCGGCCGGGCTTGCCCAACGCGCCGCGTCGATCACCCCCGTGGCCAAGCCGGTATAGACCTCGCCGCCTCCCATGAATACCGGGGTGGCGCCCATATTGGCGTACCACTTTGCTTCCAGCCCGAATGAACGAATCTTCAGGCCGTTAAAGTCAGCCATAGACGTAATCGGCTTCTTCGACATGATGTCCCAGCGCGGCGAGAGCTGCGGCCCCAGGTAATACACGCCGTACTTGTCATAGGCTTCGCGCGCCAGTTCCAGGAAGCCTTTTTTATAAAAAAAGTTGTAGCGTTCCAAAGGAGTGCGCAGCGAACCGGGAACGCCGCTTTCAAGATTGGCGAAGGGACCGATTTTGCCGGCATAGTAGCCCCCGGTCAGCACGGCGGCTTCCGCCATGCCGCCACCAACGGCTTCCAAGCCGTCCTTGATAGGGAACAATGCCCCCACCGGGAACACTTCAATGGTCATCCGGCCGCCGGACATCTGGCTGACGAGCTCGGCGAACTTCTTCTGCACCGCGACGTAGCCCGGCTCTCCGGTATTCAAATTGCTTTGCAGACGCCAGTGGTATTTATCCTGAGCGGCAGCGCCGGTCGAACACCATGTAATAAGGCCAGCCCAAACCAATGCCTTGCCGAATAAACCCAAGGATTTTTTCACCGCGGTTCT
Source organism: Bordetella sp. (assembly GCA_035628955.1). Classification (GTDB taxonomy): domain Bacteria; phylum Pseudomonadota; class Gammaproteobacteria; order Burkholderiales; family Burkholderiaceae_B; genus Bordetella_A. The sequence continues at coordinate 397 of DASPIV010000023.1, read as the reverse complement.
CCCGTATATAAAACGACCAAAAGTTCCGAAAATCGTAATTAAGTTCCGTTTTTCGGATTTTTCAATATTTCATCAGAGAATGGACGAGATGGACATAGGGATTAACACTGGCAAGATTGCGCCATCGAATGGCGTTAGGAATTACCCCTAAGCAGCCCATTCCCAGGCCTGAGGGCCCCGCGCGCGCCTTAGAATTGCACGGTTTGTGACAGCCGTCGCAGGTACCCCGCGGCGTTTCCGCGCGATGCCCGCCAGGGCCATCCGTCCATGACTCCCTACGAAGGATCCCCCATGCAAAAGAATCTTTCCCTGCTGGCCGGCAGCTTCGCGCTGGCGCTCAGCGCCAGCGCCTTGGCCCAGACCACCTGGGATTTGCCCAGCGCCTATCCGGCCAGCA
>DASPIV010000022.1:0-2921 GCA_035628955.1 Bordetella sp. | reverse complement strand
AAATCCTGGTCATCGGCGGAACCGGCCTGATCGGTTCTAAGCTCGTCAATACTCTTGCCCAGCGCGGTCATGAAGCCGTTGCCGCGTCGCCGGCAACCGGCGTGAACACCATCACGGGCGAGGGCCTGGCCGAAGCGCTGGCCGGTGTCCAGGTCGTGGTGGACGTCGCCAACTCGCCCTCGTTCGAAGACCAGGCCGTACTGGACTTCTTCGAAACCTCGGGGCGCAACTTGCTGGCCGCCGAGGCGGCGGCCGGCATCGGCCACCACGTGGCGCTTTCGGTGGTGGGCACGCATCGCCTTGCGGAAAGCGGGTATTTCCGCGGCAAGATCGCCCAGGAAAAGCTGATCACGGCCAGCGGCATTCCGTACACCATCGTCCACAGCACGCAGTTCTTCGAGTTTCTGGGCGGCATTGTGCAGTCGGGCGCGGAAGGCGATGTGGTACGCCTGTCGCCGGCCTACGTGCAGCCTATCGCCTCCGATGACGTGGCCCTGGCCATGGCCGACGCCACGCTGGCTCCGCCGGTCAATGGTACCGTCGAGATCGCCGGCCCCGAACGGGTACGGCTGGCGACCCTGGTGCAACGCTACCTGGACGAAACCCGCGACGCCCGCAAAGTCGTCGCCGACGGGCGGGCGCGTTATTTCGGCGCCTTGCTCCAGGACGACACCCTGGTGCCGGGCACCGATCCACGCTTGGGTAAAATCGGCTTCGATACGTGGTTCCGGCAGTCGAACGCAAAAAATAATCCGACCTCATCAGGCCATACCCCTTCATGACCAAACTGCAACCGCCCTCCCTGGCCCTGCTCGAAAAATTCCGGGGGGAAGACTTCCAGGCGCTGTACACCACCAGCGTTACCGTGGAGGGCGGCGAGGCCGCCCACGGCCGGGCATCGGGCATTGCACGTTCCGACGATGACCAATTGCAGGTGGCGCTGCGGCTGCCGGCCGAACTGGGTGGCGCCGGCGGCGGCACCAACCCCGAACAATTGTTCGCGGCGGGCTATGCCGCCTGCTTCCATGGCGCGCTCAGTCTGCTTGCCACCCATGCCGGCCTGCCCATCCCTCCGGGCGCCACGGTCAAGGCGTCGGTCAGCTTTGGGCGCGATCCCGTCGACGGCCTTTATGCCCTGACGGCGCAGGTCAACATCCACCTGCCCGGCATGGACCCGGCGGTGGCCCAGGAATTGGTGCGCAACGCCGAACGCCTGTGTCCGTATTCCAAGATGGCGCGGCAAGGCATCCAGAGCGTGGTGGCCTTGACGCAATAGCCATCAGCCCTGCTTTAGCAGGAAGCTCTCCAGGCTTTGCAGATCCAACGCGCGAATGTGTTCGGTCATGTAGTCGATGAACACCCGTATGCGCCCCGGCAAGTGCTGGCGGCTCAGATAGCAGACGTAATGGCCGCGATCGTCGGGCGCGTACTGCGGCAGGCATGCCACCAGCGTGCCGGCACGCAGGTGTTCGCAGATCTGGTATGCCGCCATCTGCGCAATGCCCTCGCCATCGAGTACCGCCTGCAAGACCAGGTCGGCGTCGTTGAAGGCCAGCATGGCCTCGGGCGCCCGCGGGGCAAACTTGCGCATATGGCCGTTGATCTTGAATTCCCATTCGTACGTCCGTCCCGATGCCAACAGGAAATTCACACAACGGTGGCCGGCCAGGTCGTCGACGTCGCGCGGCACGCCGTGCGCGGCGATATAACCGGGCGACGCGCACAAGAACATCTGCATCGGGATCAATTGCTTGGCGATCACCTGGCTGTCTTCCATGCGGCCGTTGCGAAACGAGACATCGATGCGGTCGGTGGTGAAATCGGTCGGGCCGTCGTCCAGCAGCAGTTCGACCAGCACGTCCGGATAAGCGGCACGAAAACCCTTGAGCAAGGGCCCGACCACTTTGCGGCCAAACCCGACCGTGGCGCAAATGCGCAGCCGGCCCGAAGGCGGCCCCTCGCGCAGTTCGCGCATTTCGTCCATCGCCTGCACGATGCGCTCGACGCCGGGATGGCAATTTTCGTAGAACCGCTCGCCCTCGCGGGTCAGCGACGTGCTGCGTGTGGTGCGCACGAACAGCCGGGTACCCAGCTGGTCTTCCAGTTTCTGCACACTGCGGCTCACGGCCGACCGGCCGATGCCCAACCGGTCGCCGGCTTTGGCGAAATTGCCCTCGGACGCCACCGCGATAAAGGCGACTACCCCTGCGTAACTGGCGGCGAAGCTATGCGCCAGCGAGTCCGGGCCAGCGGGTGAAGAGGCCGGCCCGGAATAGGTGTCGGATGGCTGGGCCGCAGTCGCGGCGGCGGGCGATTCTTTGGTGTCCATGCCCCTAAGACGGACGGGCGGACGGTTTTGTGACACCGTCCACATAAAAAACACCGCAGCCCACCATATGTATCCCATGCCGGCAAGTACCTACTGCACCGGCAACACGGCGGGGGCACCCTTGTTCTTGATCAGCAGCACCAGAAACTTGGCCGGCTGGGTCTGGCTGGCATTGCGGCCCACGGTGTGGATGTCGTCCGGGCCTTCGTAGAAGGTCTGGCCCGGCGTCAGCGTCACGGCCTTGTCGCCCTTCAGCTGCATCACGATGCTACCTTCCAGCACATAGACGAAGGCTTGCGCGTCATGGCGGTGTATGGGGTCGGCGGCTCCCGGCGGGTAATCCACGGTGATCATCAACACGTCCTTGCCGGCGATATCCGGCAAATCCTTGGTCATCAACTCGGTCACGATGGGGTCGACGGGCTTGGCGGAACTGGCCTGGGAATGCGCCGCGCCATGCGCCGGCGGCGCCGCGTGGGCCAGCGGGCCAACCAGCAAGCCGGCGGCGATAAAGGGCAATGCGGTTCTGACGATCTTGAACATGACCTTTTCCTGGTGGTGGAGGGAACAGGTCTATCGTAGAAAGCCTGGC
>DASPIV010000021.1:0-2497 GCA_035628955.1 Bordetella sp. | reverse complement strand
TTTCCAGTACGCCCGCATTGTTCACCAGCGCCTGGACGCGGCCCAGCTCGCGGTCGACGGTCTGGAACAGTTGCACGACCTGGGCTTCGTCGGCCACATCGGCGGCCACCGCGATGGCCCGCCCGCCCTCGGCCTGAATGGCCTGCACCACTTCATCGGCCGCGTCGCGGCGCCGGTGGTAATTGATGCAAACCGCGTAGCCGCGCTGGGCGGCCAGCCGGGCAACGGCCGCGCCTATGCCGCGGCTGCCACCGGTAACGATCATGACTTTATCTGACGAGGGCATGCATGGCTCCGTATAAAGGGGGTAACGCTAGGCTTGCGCGGCGAAGCCGCGCGCGGCCCATTGCAGGGCGTCTTCGAGGCGGTCGTTGCCCCAGAACATTTCACAGCCCACCATCAGGCTGGGCGCGCCGAAAATACCCAGTGCGCGCGCCCGGTCGACCTGCCGCCGCAAGGCCTCTTTGGTGCTTTCCTGGCGCGCCTGGCCGATCAGCGCCGGGCCGTCCTGCGCCAGGGCTTCCAACAAGCCGGCCACGACATTTTCGTCCTGGATATCCAGGTCGTCGACGAAATTGGCGCGAAACACCGCCAGACAGAAGCCGCGCCCCCATGGCTGGTCTTGCCCCAGCAGGGCGACACGCGCCGCCAGCACGCTCATGCGCGGGAACTGGCTGGGGCGCCGGTAACCGATGCCGTATTTGTCGGCCAGGCGCGCGATATCGCGCATCATGTAGGCTCCCTTTCCGGGGAACAACCGAAACGGCGAATCGTTCCATCCCTGGGCCTGGAAAATCGGGCCCAGCAGAAATGGCCGCAGCACCACCTGCACGCCGGCCTGGCGCGCCAGCGGCTCGACGCGTTCGATGGCCAGGTAGCTGTAGGGGCTGGCGAAATCGAACCACATTTCGCAGGGCAAGGCAGGCGTGGCATTCATGCAGAAGGCTCCAGGATGAAAGCGACCCGCGCATCAGGCAAGCCGCTCAGGACGATATCGCGATTACCGCCCAAGCGCACGGTGTCGCCCGCGCCGAGCACATGATCCACGCGGCAGCGCTCTTCGGATATCCACACCGTACCGGACTCGCACAGAATACGCAGCCCGCGGCCGCGCGTTACACGCACGGCGGCGCGGGCCGGCAAGGCCAATGACATTCCTGTGGTGCAATACAAATGGATGGCGGCACTGGCCATGGCGGCTCCGGACTGCGGCGTGGGCTTCACGAGGTTGGCCATGAAGCACAAGTCATACGTTGCCATTGAACGCCCGGCGGGTATGATTGTTCAACCGATTTCCACGCCGCAATCACATGCGCAACAGGAATGCCATATCCCTTATCGAAACTACCACCGCTGGATCTGATACGCGGGTTCGTGGCCGTAGGGCGGCGCATGAGCATCACCGCCGCCGCGCAAGACCTGCATGTCACACAGTCGGCCGTGAGTCGCCAGGTTCGCGCCCTGGAAGCGCACCTGGGCGTCGCGCTGCTATCGCGCGGCTTCCGCTCGGTGTCGTTCACGTCTGAAGGCGCGCAACTGTTCCGCATGGCCGACCCCTGGCTGACGCAGCTGGGCGAACTGGCCGGGCAATGGCGCGCGCCCGAACGCCGCACGCCCGTCACTGTCACCACGACCATCGGCGTGGCATCGCTCTGGTTGTTGCCACGGCTGGGCGACTTCCAGGCCGCCCATCCCGCCGTGGACGTGCGCGTGGCGGCCGACAACCGTGTGCTGGACATCGAGCGCGACGGGGTCGACATCGCCATCCGCTACAGCCCGCGCGACACCGCGCCCGACGGCGCACGCTGGCTGTTCGGCGAAGCCGTCGTGCCAGTGGCGCATCCGTCGCTGGGCATAGCCAGGCTCGACGCCGCCACCCTGGGCGGCCTGGTGCTGCTGGAATTCGACGACCCCACGCGCCCGTGGCTGCAATGGCCGGAATGGCTGCAAGCCCATCGACTGGGCCGCATCCAGCCCAAAGGGATGCTGCGCTTCAACCAGTACGACCAGATCGTGCACGCGGCGCTGGCCGGCCACGGCGTGGCGCTGGGGCGGCGCGCGCTGGTCGAGCCGCTATTGGCCCAGCAGCGCCTGGTCGCCGTGGGCGACGCCCTGCAAAGCGCCGCCCGCCATGCGTACTGGATGATATGCGGCGCGCAGCCGCGTTCGGCCGAAGTGCGCATCGTGGCCGACTGGCTGGCCGACCAGGCGCGCGCCACGGCGCGCGTGATGGGATGATTCGCGCTATTCTCGACGCACCCTTTGCTTGCTACTCGGAGCACCTTCTCATGCGCCTTCCGGTCTGTTTCCCGCCGCGCCGCACATTGGGCGCGCTAAGCCTGTGCGCCGCGGCTCTGCTGGCCTGCGGCACGTCTCCCGCGCTGGCCACCGCCCCTATCCAGACCGCCCAGGCCCCCGGCTTCTATCGCATGGCGCTGGGCGACTTCGTCGTCACCGCGCTGTACGACGGCTATGTCGACCTGGATCCGGCCATACT
>DASPIV010000020.1:0-3719 GCA_035628955.1 Bordetella sp. | reverse complement strand
CCCGCCTCGCGCTGCGAAGGGGTCAGGCGGGCAATGGCGTTGTAGCCACCGCGGAACTTGAAGGCGCCCATGCGCTGCAGGTTTTCGCACTTGAAGAACACCTGCGCGCCGGTACGGGCGTCGGCGGTGGACGAAGTCAATACCGGCGTGCGGTGCGCGACGCCGGCCAGGGTTTCGCTGGCACGGACGACGTCGTCATAAGTGGGCAGTGCGGGGGACATGGGGTTTCCTTCAGGGCCAAATGGCGAACCGGAACATGATATCGCCTGTTCGCTGTTGGCGTTTCCTGGCTTGCGTGCTTGGGTCGCCTCGGCGATGGTTCGAATTCACACAGGCGCAGTCCCGCGCCGTTCGGGCAGGCGGTGGCGGCGTGTCGGGCGGCGGGGCAGCCTGCGCAGCAGGCCGAGGGCGCCTGCATGCGCCCGAACCCGACGCACGTTCGCCGCCACCGCCTGCCCGAACGGCGCGGGACGGGGCAAGAAATAATTCCCCCCCCTTCTCAGCCCACACCCATCAGACTCAGGCCTTTCCACCCGCCGCGTCGCCGGGTACCCTGCGTGGTGTACGATGCTTGCGCTGGCCTCATTCTTTCTTGCCCCGCAGCCAGTTCCCAATTATGGCCATCCAGTCCGACTCGCTTTCATCCCTGCCCGACGCCCCCCGGCTAGTGACGCCGCAACCGGTGTCGCCCAACGAAGAATCCATCGAACGCGCCCTGCGGCCCAAGGCGCTGCAGGAATACGTGGGCCAGCACCGGGCCCGCGAACAGCTCGAAATTTTCATCGCCGCCGCCCGCAAGCGCGGCGAAGCGCTCGATCACGTGCTGCTGTTCGGCCCGCCCGGGCTGGGCAAGACCACGCTGGCCCACATCATTGCCCATGAAATGGGGGTGCAATTGCGCCAGACATCCGGGCCGGTGCTCGAGCGCCCGGGCGACCTGGCGGCGCTGCTGACCAACCTGGAAAAGAACGACGTCCTGTTCATCGACGAAATCCATCGCCTGTCGCCCGTGGTGGAAGAAATTCTTTACCCGGCGCTGGAAGACTTCCAGATCGATATCCTGATCGGCGAAGGCCCGGCCGCGCGCAGCGTCAAGCTCGACCTGCAGCCGTTCACCCTGGTGGGCGCCACCACGCGCGCCGGTATGTTGACCAATCCGCTGCGCGACCGCTTCGGCATTGTTTCGCGGCTGGAGTTCTACAACGCCGACGACCTGGGGCGCATCGCCACCCGCAGTGCCGGCCTGCTCAATGTCGAGATCACGCCCGACGGCGCCGCCGAGGTGGCGCGCCGGTCGCGCGGTACGCCGCGCATCGCCAACCGCCTGCTGCGCCGCGTACGCGACTACGCCCAAGTGAAGTCGCATGGCACCATCGACGCCGATACGGCCGGCCGCGCCCTGGCCATGCTGGAAGTCGATCCCCAGGGCCTGGACCTGATGGACCGCAAACTGCTGGAAGCCATCATCCACAAATTCGACGGCGGCCCGGTGGGCGTGGACAGCCTGGCGGCAGCCATCGGCGAAGAGCGCGACACGATCGAAGACGTCATCGAGCCCTATTTGATCCAGCACGGCTACCTGCAGCGCACGCCGCGCGGCCGCATGGCGACCCAGACCACCTGGCGCCACCTGGGCCTGGCGCCGCCGTCGGACAGCGGCGAGCTGTTCAACAAATAGCGCGGAGTTCGCGAGTCCGGGGGCTGATGCGGGCGTGTCAGCCCTTAGGCCACCAGGCGCAGGATATCGTCGCCGTAGGCTTCCAGCTTGCGTATGCCGACGCCGTTGATGTGGCCCAGCTCGTTCATGGAAGCCGGCCGGGCCAGCGCGATTTCGCGCAGTGTCGCGTCGTGGAAGATGACGTAAGCCGGTACCCCATGGCTTTTGGCGACCTCGCCGCGCCAATTGCGCAGGGCGTCGAACAGCGGCTGGGCATCGGGCGGCAGCTCGATAGCCGCCGCGCGTGTCCGGCCGCCCGACTTGCCGGCGCGGGCCTTTTTCTCGGATTCGCGCCGCAGCATCAACGGGTGCTCGCCCTTGAGCACGGCCCGGCTGCCTTCGGTCAGGGCCAGAGTGCCGTAGCCCTCGTGGTCCACCGTCAGCAGCCCCTGCGCCAGCAGTTGCCGCAGCACGCCGCGCCAGGCGTTCTCGGACAGGTCGGCCCCCACGCCAAACACACTGAGCGTTTCGTGCCCGTGCTGCCGGGTACGGTCGGTAACCTTGCCGCGCAGAATGTCGATGATGTGGCCGGCGCCGTAGCGCTGGCCGCGCTCTTTCCACAGGCGATACACGGCCGACAGCACTTTCTGCGCCGCCACGGTGCCGTCCCAGGACTGCGGCGGTTCCAGGCAGACGTCGCAGTTTCCACAAGCGGTGATGGTCTGGCCAAAATAAGCCAGCAGGCGCACGCGCCGGCACTCCACCGTTTCGCACAAGCCCAGCATGGCGTCGAGCTGCTGGCCCAGACGGCGGCGATAGGCTTCGTCGCCCGGCGATTCGTCGATCATGCGGCGCTGCTGCACCACGTCTTGCAGGCCATAAGCCAGCCAGGCCGTGGCCGGCAGGCCATCGCGGCCGGCACGGCCGGTTTCCTGGTAGTAGCCCTCGACCGACTTGGGCAGGTCGATATGCGCCACGAAACGCACGTCGGGTTTGTCGATGCCCATGCCGAAGGCAATGGTGGCCACCATGACGATGCCGTCTTCGCGCAGGAAGCGCGACTGGTTGGTGGACCGCACCGCGGCGCTCAGCCCCGCATGGTATGGCAGGGCGTTGACACCGTTCTGGCACAGGAAATCGGCGGTTTCCTCGACGCGGGCCCGCGACAGGCAATACACCACGCCCGAATCGCCCTCGTGCTCGGCACGGATCAGGTCGAGCAACTGGCGCCGCACCTCGTTTTTCTCGACGATGCGGTAGCGGATATTGGGCCGGTCGAAGCTGGCCACGAAATGCTCGGCCTGGTCCAGTGCCAGCCGCTGCGCGATCTCGACGCGCGTAGTGGCCGTGGCAGTGGCCGTCAGGGCGATGCGCGGCACTTCCGGCCAGCGCTCGTGCAGCATCGACAGGCCCAGGTATTCCGGCCGGAAGTCGTGGCCCCATTGCGATACGCAATGGGCCTCATCGATGGCGAACAGGGCGATGCGGCCGCGTTCCAGCAGTTGCAGGCAGCGGTCGGTAAGCAGCCGCTCGGGAGCCACGTACAGCAGGTCGAGCTTGCCGTCCAGGAATGCCTGCTCGACGTCGCGGGCCTCGCGCCAGTCTTGGGTGGAATTCAGGTAGGCCGCGCGCACGCCCAGTTCGGTCAGGGCGTCGACCTGGTCTTGCATCAGGGCGATAAGCGGCGACACCACCACGCCAGTGCCCTCGCGCACCAGCGCCGGCACCTGGTAGCACAGCGACTTGCCACCGCCGGTGGGCATCAGCACCAGCGCGTCGCCGCCGCCGATGACATGGTCGACGATGGCCTGCTGGTCGCCGCGGAAGGATTCGTAACCAAAAACGCGCTGCAGGACGCCCTGGGCGCGCGGGTCAGACATGGGGAGTAGCGGAAAGCATCATGGCGGCGATTTTAAGCTCCATTGGACCGGCAGGACGACGGAAGTACACAAACCTACCCTACCAGGGCAGCCAGCGGCCACGCATGAAGGCATCCACCGGCATGGTCAGCCCGGCGCGCATTTCGTAGTCGCCGGATACCACGTCGCGGTCGGCGCCCACC
>DASPIV010000019.1:0-3661 GCA_035628955.1 Bordetella sp. | reverse complement strand
GCATGAGCCGCTATCAGTTCATACGGGCCTTCCGCCACGCCACTGGCATGACCCCGCATGCCTATCAACTGGACCTGCGCATCGTGCAGGCGCGCCGACTGCTGCGCGATGGCCACAGCCTGAGCCGCATCGCCCATGACCTGGGCTTCGCCGACCAAAGCCATTTCCAGCGCGCTTTCAAGCAGCGCGTGGCTGCCACGCCGGGCATGTACCGGCGCGTCGACACCTGAGGCAGCCTGGCCGCCAGCGGTGTCTGTGCAGAATCAGGCCCTGACGGAATCCGCACTTTTCTTCAATACATGCCGCCCGCATGCCGCCAGAATCGGCCCGACCATCAAAGGGACGGCATGGCATTCTCGTGGCAACAATTCATCCTGGTGGCCGGCGCGCACTTTCTGGCGCTGCTCAGCCCCGGCCCGGACTTCTTCTTGATCGTGCGTGGCGCCTTGCTGCACGGCTGGCGCAAGGCGGCAGCCGTGTGCCTGGGTATCGCCAGCGCCAACGGCGTGTTCATCGCACTGGCCATCGGCGGGTTCTCGGCGCTGCAACCGCACAGCCCGCTGTTCTATGCATTGCAGGCCAGCGGCTGTCTGTACCTGGCCTACCTGGGGGCCGTGTTCATCCGCCACGCCCGTTCGGCGGATACGGCGCCGCCTGAGGCGGGCGGGCCGGCCGCCGCCGCGCCGCCCCCGTGGCATCGGCGCTTCGCCACCGGCTTTGCCTCGGGCATCCTGAACCCGAAGAACGCCCTGTTCTACGCCAGCCTGTTCGCGCTGCTGGCCGGCCAGCATACGCATGGCGCCGTGCAGCTCGCCTATGGCCTGTGGATGTTCGGGGCGGTACTGGCCTGGGACCTGGCGGTGGCCGCCAGCATCGGCCACCCCGCCATCATGGCCTGCTTTGTGCGCTACAACGCCGCCATCGAACGCATTACGGGCGCCGTGCTGCTGTTGATCGCGGCCGGCGGGTTGTGGCTGCTGGCCAGCGCCGCGCTTTCCGCCTGGGCCGGGCCAGCGGCCCAGTAGCCGCTGACCAGGGCCACGGGCGGCGCGCTGGCGCTGACCCGCGCCGACACTTCCCATGCATCCATGCGCACGCGCAGGCCGGCGTATATGCCATGGCCGGCCCCGGCCGCGATGCGCCCGCCGGCCTCGATACCCTCGCCCACGCGGATGGCGCCATCCGCGATGACATCACCGCCCGCCTTGATGCCCCAACCCACTTCCAGGTGATCGCCGCAGTTCAGTCCGCCCGCTGCCTGGATGCCGCGCGCCGCCACCACTTCGGCCTGGACGCGCAGGTCGCCTTCGGTCTTGATGCCCTGCCCGCTGTGCACGGCGCCGCCGACATCCAGGCCCTGCACCGCCAATACCGCGCCGCCGGCGCGCAGATCCTGGCCGCAGCGGATATCCCAGGCGGCGCGCAGCGCGCCGCCGCAGTCCAGGCGGGTGGCGACGCTGATGCCCCACCCGGCCTGGATATCGCCGCCGGCACGGATGGCGCCGTCGCTGACGATGCTGCCCTGGGCCTCGATGTTGTCGCCCGCCACGATGGCAGTACCCGCCCGCACGCCCGCACCGCTGACGATACGTCGGCCCGCGCGCACCACGGTATCGACGCTGATGCCACGGCGTGCCACCAGCGTGCCGGCGAACACGATGGCAGTGGCATCGATGGAGTCGACCTGCAACACAGCATCGGTGGGGCCGAATTGGTCGAGCAGCCAGCAGGCGTCGTCGACACGGCCGTCGGCGACCAAGGCGTCCAGCACGGCCTGGTAATCGCCCTGGCCGTCGTGGTCCCGCAGGAACCACTTGTAGCCGCTGGCGCAGGGGTTCTTGGCTTTGACGAAATTCTTGGTAAGTTGCATGGCGCTACGCATCAAAAACTGTGGCTCTGCGCGCCGCCGGCCAAGCCGGGCGGCAGCGTAATCGGCCCGCATGCGCAAGGCTGGCGGGCCGGATGAACCGGAAAACAGGGAAAACCAAGGGACGATACGGCCCGTGGCGGGCCGCGCCGATCAGCCGGGCTTGGCGCGTGCGTAGGCCGAGCGCACAGCCACCTCGTGCGACCCGACAGGGGTGGGACGATGCGTGGCGATGCCTGCGCGCAAGGCGAAGGGGGAAGAGATGGACCGGCTCATGACGGGGGCATCCTACCATCCAGGACAGGTGCGTCAAGGGCCCGCGTTTTTTCGTGTGCTAAATGCGGCGCCGCGCTAGGACAGCAGCCAGCGGAAGGCACGGCGCAGTTCCGCGGCGCCGTTGTCGGTGTACCAGCGGCCGTGCGCCAGGATGATGCGGCGCGGGTCCCAGGCGATCATCTGGTGTACGGCGGCGCGCAGCGCAGCGCGCTGCCGCGCGAAGCTCAGGCGCATGTCGCGCGGCATCTGTCCGTCGGGGTCCTGGGCGGCGCCCAGCCGGGTCAGCCAGCGCGCGAAGGCCGACTCGAGCTTGGCGGGTTCGAAGTTCTCGATCAGGTCGGTCAGGATCAGTGTGCGGCTACGGCGGTGGAAGAATTCCACCTCGGTCAGATAGCTGCCGCGTATGGGCAGCGTGTCCACCTGGGCATCCCAGGGGTAGCCGGCCGGCTCGTGCAAGGGCTGCGTGGGAAAGTCGATGCGGCCGGCGGCCTGCTCGCGTACGCGCGGTGCCACATACACGGCCGCCTGGCCGAAGGCCTGGCGCCACTGGGGCACCCACCAGTAATGGATGCGGCTGGGGGCCACGATCCAGCGCGGCGTGCCCAGCCGCATGACGGCCTGGTGCAGCTCGGGGACCAGTGCGGTGGGAGAATGAATGAACAGCTCGCCGCGGTCCAGCCGCAGCACCGTCATGCGCGTGGGAAAGCGCATCTTGGGCCAGGCCGGGCCGTAACGGATGGCCGGGCCGTCGACGATCCATACATCGTCGTCTACCGGCTTGAGCGTGTTGACTGGGGAATACAGCAGGCCATCGTCCATGGGCGGCTCCATGCCGCCCGCCCGGCAGGCCAGGGCGCGCCAGGCGAGCGCGGCGGGTTACACCACGGTCAGGGTCACGTCGATGTTGTTGCGCGTGGCGTTCGAGTACGGGCAAACGATATGGGCGCGCTGGACCAGGTCTTCGGCCTGTTCGCGGGCCATGCCGGGCAGCGAGATCTTCAGTTCGACTTCGATGCCGAACCCATTGGGAATGGGACCGATACCCACCGAACCATCCACCGACACATCCGACGGAATGGCGATCTTGTCGCGGTTGGCCACGAATTTCATGGCACCCAGGAAGCACGCCGAATAGCCGGCGGCAAACAGTTGTTCGGGGTTGGTGCCTTCGCCGCCCGCGCCGCCCAGTTCGCGGGGGGTGGTCAGTTTGACATCCAGCACCTTGTCGGACGATACGGCGCGGCCGTCGCGGCCGCCGGTGGCCTGGGCATGGGCACGATAAGCAACTTTTTCAAGAGACATGGCAGTTTCCTTAAGAGTAGTTCGGGGACAACGGCGATTCCACCAAAGTACGGCTCGCCGGGGCCGGATACAAGTTGCCAACAATTAAATAGTGCACTACTTATTTGACAAAACGATGCGGCAAGAATCTTCATCCATTGGCCATCAGGCGATCGCGCAGATGGTCCAGTTGCGATTTCAACGCGGCCAGGTCATCGGGCGCGCATTCGGTGGCGC
>DASPIV010000018.1:0-5023 GCA_035628955.1 Bordetella sp. | reverse complement strand
ACCCGCGATACGGGCGTGTGCAGCGCTCCCAGCCAAGACAGGTTCTCTTGGGCGGTGAGCAAGCCTTTGATGCCTGCGGCGTGGCCGATCCAGAGCAGGTGGCGGGCCGGCTGGCCTTGCAGACTGGCGATCGGGGCTTCGTGCCGTACGAAGCCTGCCAGCGGTTGCGTCAAACCCGCCAACAACCGTAGCAGGCTGGTTTTTCCGCTACCGTTCGGTCCGCTGACTTGCAGCATGTCGCCGCGATGCAAGCGCAGGTTCAGATGCTTGAACAGCTGGCGCTGGTCTCGTTCGCACGCCAGATCTATGGCCTGGAGCACGGCGGGCATCGCCTGGTTCGCGTCGAGCGACGCAGCGGATTGATCATGCATGATGAAGCGCTCAGTGGGATGTGCCCTCGGCGTAGCCGATCTTGTTGCCCACGTTGTACTTGCCGGATGGTTTGTTCATCGGAATGCGCTTGATCTCTTGCAAGGTGCGGCTGTCGTACACCAGCAATGCGCCATCGGTGTCCCACACGCTGAGCAGCAGGTGGCGCCCATCGCGCGTGAACTCGACATGGGCGGCGTTCTTGCCGGGCATGGGACGCAGCGTGTGGGCGATTTCGAGTGTCTGCTTGTCGATAACATGTACCGCGTCGTTGTTGGGGCCAAAGAACACGTCGGTCCAAGCGTAGGGCGAGTTGCGGTGGCTACGCATGAAGAAGCCGGGGCCTTCGGTGGGGATTTCCTTGATCAGTTTCCAAGTCTGCATGTCGAGCACCGATATCAGCCCCTGGCTGATATTGGGCGTAGCGAATACCCAGTTGCCGCCGCGCTGCCAATAAATGCCTGATCCCAGATGCGGCATGCCGGGCAGGGGGATATCGCTGACCGCCAGGCCGGTATCCAGGTCGATGACCTGGCCTCCGTGGGCCTTGCGTGAGGTGGCCAGCAGATGGCGGTAGTCGGGTGTGAACGAGAAGTCGTCCAGGAAGTCGCGAGCGGGAATCTGGCGGGGAATGAAGTCAGGTTGGCCGGCGTAAGACAGTTCCCACACTTCCTGGACGTCTTTCAGTGCTACCACGAAACTCTGGCGGGGCGGCGCTGTGTACACAGCGCTGACGCGCGAGTGCATGCCATTGGCCGCCGGGGTGTCGATATGCCCTACCAGCGACAGATCGCGGGCATCGAGCAGCACCAGGCCGCCCGGCAGGTAGTTGCCGACCAGCACCCAGCGCCCATCGCCGCTGACCGCCAGGTTGCGGGTGTTCAGCCCGGCGCGGATTTCCGCCACCATGGTCAGGTTGTGCAAGTCGTAGAGGCTGACCCAGCCGTCGCGCGACGCGAAATAGACGAAGCGGCCATCGGGCGAGAACTTGGGCCCCCCATGCAACGCGAAATGGGAGGGGAAGCGCGCCAGCGGTTCGAAGCGGTCGCCATCCAGGATGACGACGTGGTGGTTGCCGGCTTCGACCACGACGAACAGGTTGAGCGGGTCGGCACCATGCTGGGGGGTGGCCGGCAGCGCGTCCAGCGGGGCAAGTTGCCGATGGCTGGCGCGGATATCGTCTTCGTTCCAGGTGGGCGGGCGGGCAAGGGGTTGGTACAGGTAGTCGACCAGCGCCTCGATCTGGCCAGCATCGAGGATTTGTTCAAACCCTGTCATCTGGCTGGCGGGCCGGCCGGTTTGCACGGTTTGCAGCGCTTCGGCGCGCTTGATACGTGCCAGGCTTTCGGGTAGTAGCGCGGGCCCGGTACCGCCCAGGCGTTCCGCGCCATGGCAGCTTTGGCAATGCTGTCGATACAGATGCGCCGCCGGGTCCGCGACCGCCACGCCGGCCACTAGCCAGGCAGCCGTCATGAGCACGCAGGCGCTCAGCCGCATAGCTGCTCCTGGGGTGCGGGCAGCGGCTGAAGATTCGCGCGCAGCCTCGCCGGATGCTCGACATCGCGATCGTCCAGCAAGCTGACGACCTGGCCGATGACGGTAAGGGTGGGCGTGCCCAGACGGTGGCTGTTCGCCATTTCGCCCAGGCCGCGCAGAGTGCCGCGAACAATGCGCTGGTCATGGCGCGTGCCATTGCCCACCAGCATTGCCGGCGTATCGGCAGATCGGCCCACCGCAATGAGCTGCTGCGAGATTTCTTCGAGGCTGGCCAGCCCCATGTAGAACACCAGCGTGCAGCCTGCGTCGGTCATGGTGTGCCAGGGCAGGGCCAGCTTGCCGTTGTGCTGAACGTGGCCAGTGATGAACTGGCAAGAATGTGCCAGGCCCCGGTGGGTCAGGGGAATGCCGGCGTAGGCGGTACAGC
Organism: Bordetella sp.; assembly: GCA_035628955.1. Taxonomy (GTDB): domain Bacteria; phylum Pseudomonadota; class Gammaproteobacteria; order Burkholderiales; family Burkholderiaceae_B; genus Bordetella_A. Next base: position 2,730 of record DASPIV010000018.1, on the reverse strand, counting down.
CCGATGCTGCGGTGATGCCTGGCACCAGTTGGCAATCGACGCCGTGCGTCAGCAGGAAGTCGAGTTCTTCGCCGCCACGGCCGAAAATGAAGGGATCGCCACCTTTCAGGCGCACCACCTTCAAGCCATGACGGGCCAGGCGCAGCAGCAATTCGTTGATTTCGTCTTGTGGCAAGCTATGGCGGCCGCTGGCTTTGCCTACGTAGTAATGCCGACAGGCTGCCGGAAGCAGGTCGAGCAAGGCCTGGCTGACCAGACGGTCGTAGACCAGCGCGTCGGCCTGCAATAGCAGGCTCCAGGCAGCGACGGTCAGCAGCCCGGGGTCGCCTGGGCCTGCGCCGACCAGGGCGACTTCGCCGGGCCGGAAAACGCGTTGCAGCGCGGCGGGCAGGGTAATTGGACTTTGCATGGTGCAATCGGGCAGGGTCATGTTGGCAAGCCAGGTGTGGTGCGGCCTACGGCCGGAGGACCGGCCGGGCTGAACGCGGGTGAACGCGACTGCCCGGTTTCGGTGTCGCTGAGGTAGCAGCCCGGGTCTTCGCCCCACAGGTCGCCGGCCGCCCAGGCGCGCGTGCGAGTATTGCCATTGCAGATGGCCAGCCATCGACAGGTGGCGCAGCGCCCTTGCACGGGCCTTGGATGCTGGCGTAGTTGTTGCAACAGCGGTTGCGGGCGGTCGATCCAGATATCGCGGAAGGCCTGCCGGCGCACGTTGCCGACCTGGTGTTGCCACCAATAAGTGTCCGGATGGACGTCGCCGGTGTTGTCGATGTTGGCTACGCCGCAGCCCGAGGCGTTGCCACCCCACGCACGCAGCAGGCTTTCAAGCCGGGGGACATGCTGGGGCATGCGCTGGCGCACCCACTGTAGTAGAAGAATGGCATCGGCGTCGTTGTTGCCGGTGACAAAATCGGTGTCCAGGCCGGCACCGATATCGGCCCAGGCGCGCTCGAACAGCAGGTGAACCGCGTCGCGCGTCATCTGGTGCAGGGCGTCGAATTTGCTGCTGCGCTTGCCGCGGCCGCTGTAGTTCAGGTGTGACAGGTAGAACTTCTGCACGCCGTGGTTGCGCATCAGGCTCAGGATGGCCGGCAGTTGTTCGGTGTTGTGCTGTGTCAGCGTGGTGCGCAGGCCGACGCGAATGCCATGGCGGCGGCACAGGTCTATGGCGTGCATGGCCGCGGCAAAACTGCCCGGCATCTGGCGCCAGGCATCGTGGACCTCTTGCAGGCCGTCGATACTGATGCCGACGTAGTCGAACTGCGCCGCGGCGACGCGCTCGATGTTGTATTCGTCGATCAGGGTGCCGTTGCTGGACAGCGCCACGAAAAAGCCTTGGTCGCGCGCATGGTCGGCCAACTGGAACAGGTCGGGCCGCAGCAGCGGTTCGCCGCCGGACAGGATCAGTATCCGTACACCGGCGGCACGCAGGTCGTCTATGACGCGCAGTGCTTCAGCGGTGCTGAGTTCGTTGCGAAATTGGCTGTCTGCCGAAGTGGCGTAGCAGTGCTTGCAGGCCAGATTGCAGCGCCTGAGCAGGTTCCAGATGACAACGGGAGGACGGCGGCCGAGAGGGGCGGGGGACCCAGCTATCGGCGCGGCGTCGGGCTGGGCGAGAGCGCGCAGATAGTGGCTGATTCTCAACATGGCAATTCTCTAGGCGCGGCGGACCGATGGCTTCGGCTCGGCTGGGGCAAGCCGCCAGCATCGCTGAGGCAGGCATAAAGCGCCTTGACCATAGACAAGATTCGGCAAAGGCCCGGCCGTACCTAGCCAAGCGGCGGCAGGCGCAGGCCGGTTTTTTTCAGGATGCGGGTGCTGACCAACATGTCGTCGGCCAAGGTAGTACGGCCGAGCAGGTTGCGAATGTGTTCCCGATACTGATCGATTTCTTCGGCGCTGCGGCCATGTACCATGGCGTAGAGATTGTAGCGCCAGCCCCGTCGCCGCGGCCGTCGGTAGCAATGACTGACAAATGGCAGCGCCCCCACTTGCGGACCGAGCCGGTCGATGCGCTCGTCGTCGACGTCCCACACCGTCATGCCGTTATGGCGGTAGCCCAGCCGGTAGTGGTTGGGCACAGCCGCTATCCGGCGGATGGCGCCCATCTCTTGAAGACGGCTCAGCAAGGCCAGGACGGCATTGGGGCTCAGGTCCAGCTGTGCAGCCAGCCAGCCCCAGGGATCGGCGACCAGCGGAAGGCCGGCCTCGGTCAAGCGGATCAGGCGTTCGGCTAGTACGGCGTCAGACGGAGAAATGCAAGCCGACATGGTAAGTCTGTTCTTTGGGTAGGTTAAGGACGTCGAGACCGGTGCGCTGCTCGATGCGGTCGATGACGCGTGCGATATCGCTGTGCGCCGTACAGGCCAGCACGAACCACATGTTCCAGGCGTGGTCGCGCTGGTAGTTATGGGCCACTTCGGGGATGTCGGTCAGTATCGCGGCAACTTCATCGAAGCGTGATGGCGGTACGCGCAGTGCCGCCAGGGTGAAGGCGCCGCCAAGCGCCTCGATGTCGAACATGGGGCCGAAGCGGGTCAGCGTGCCGTCTTCCAGCCAGTTCTGCACCCGGCTACGCAATTCGCGCGGGGGTACGCCGAGCTGCCTGGCAATCGCCTCCCAAGGCCGGGGCACGAGCGGCAGCCCATGCTGCAACAAATCGAGCAAGCGCTTGCCGAGTTCATCCATGACGGTCTCCGGGGGTATAGCGGCCGCCGCGCTGCTTGAAGG
>DASPIV010000017.1:0-5306 GCA_035628955.1 Bordetella sp. | reverse complement strand
CACCGCATCGGCCAGCGGCCCCGGCCGCAAGGTTCCGCGCAGTTGCTCAAACGCACCCAACGCCGTGTCGCCCAGAGGTTCGGCCTCTTTGGGAGGGCGGGGCTGTTTTGCGCCAGGTTTGGGCATTCCCGCTTGAACCCTGACGGCAATTTCGTTAAGGTTCCAGCCTTGGGCGCAGAGCGTCTGTGCAATTCGCGGGGCCAGTTGGCGCAGCTTGGCCGCGTGCGCGGCGCTCGGTACAGCCAGTTGCAGGCGCTGGCTTTCCAGTTTGGCCACCACGCATACGGCGCCCAGCGCCGGCGGCAACACGGCGGCCACGGCATGTTGTATTTGAAGATGCGTGCGTGCAGTCGCCAGTACGCCGGCGCCGCGCGCATCATGACCCAGCCATCCTAGCGCGGTGTTTTCTCCCCGCCGGCTGGCAGAAGAACGGAAGCGGTATGAGGCAGGTTTGTTCATGCCGGCTCGAATAACAGGATAAGTACCTTGAAAATCGTGATTATGCACGCCCGCGACGGGCAGTCCGGCCAGGTGTTGCTGGGCGGCGCGCGCCTGGGGCTGGTGCTGGCGGCCGTGCTGGCCACTGCGGCGCTGGTTGGCGCCACCGTACAACGCTACCTTACTCCTGTTGCGCCGCCTGCGTATTCCGTCGACTGGGCCGCCTACGCCCAGCAGACCGAGCCGGCCCGCGAAGCCGCGTTCCTGCGCGAGAACGTCGGCATGCTGGCCGCCAAGGTAGGCGAGCTGCAGGCCAAGCTGGTAGGTATCGACGGCCTGGGCCGGCGGGTGGCTCAGGTGGCGGGCGTGGCCTATACCGACCCCGAGCTGGCCGCCGAGATCAACGCCCCGGCTCAGGTAGGCCAGGTCATGGACGATCTGTTCACCGACCGCCAGCCGCCGTCGGCCGAGTCGGCCGAAGAGTTGGGCCGCCAGCTCGACGAGCTGCAGGCCCGCCTGGCACAGCAAACCGACAACCTGCGCATGCTGGATGTGGCGCTGACGCGCCGTTCGGCCGACCAGGCCCGTCTGCCCTCGACCATGCCGGTGACCGAATATCCCTTCCTGAGCTCTTCGTATGGCTGGCGGCGCAATCCTGTCACCCATCGTTATGCCATGCACGAAGGCCTGGATTTCGCCGCGCCTTCGGGTACCCCCATTCTGGCCGCCTCGGGCGGTGTCGTGCTGGAAGCCAGCTACCTGACCGGCTATGGCAATACGGTTGAAATCGACCACGGCGACGGGCTTATCACGCGCTATGCCCATGCGTCCAAACTACTGGTCAAGCCTGGCGATCTGGTCGGCCGCGGCCAGGAAATCGCCCGGGTCGGCTCGACGGGACGGTCTACCGGGCCGCATCTGCACTTCGAGGTGCGCCTGGCCGGCCAGCCGCTCGATCCCCGCCTGTTTTTGCAGTCGCCCGATGCGCGCCCGCCAGTCGTTGCGCAGGCACCCGACGCCGCTGTCGTGCCTGGGCAGGCGGTCACCCGCTAGGGCCGCATCCGTCTCCTTTTGCGGCTGGCCGGGCCGCTGGGGCGCAGGTGCGTTAAACTCGATTGTTTCCCAGCGGGCTTGCCTGCTCAACCCCATAAAATTCCGCCCCGTGCGGAGCCCAACCCCACGGGGCCGGGGCGCCGCCGGTGCCGCCACCGACACGCATGGTTTCTCTGCTCAAAAAACTCATAGGTAGCCGCAACGACCGGCTGCTTAAGCAGTATCGCAAGCTGGTTACCCAGATCAACTCGCTGGAATCCAAGACTGCCGCGCTCTCCGACCAGGAATTGGCGGCCAAGACCCAGGAATTCCGCACTCGCCATGCCGAAGGCAGCTCGCTCGACGACCTGTTGCCCGAAGCCTTCGCCGTGGTCCGCGAAGCCGGCAAGCGGGTGTTCGGCATGCGCCACTTCGACGTGCAACTGCTGGGCGGCATTGCGCTGCACAACGGCAAGATCGCCGAAATGCGCACGGGCGAGGGCAAGACGCTGATGGCCACGCTGCCGGTGTACCTGAACGCTATCGCGGGCAAGGGCGTGCACGTGGTCACGGTGAACGATTACCTGGCCCGTCGCGACGCCGAATGGATGGGCCGCCTGTACCGGTTCCTGGGCATGAGCACCGGCGTGGTCGTGCCGCAGCAGCCCAACGACGAGAAAATCGCCGCCTACGCCGCCGACATTACCTACGGTACCAATAACGAGTTCGGCTTCGACTACCTGCGCGACAACATGGAGTACCGCGTCGAAGACCGACGCCAGCGCGCGCTGTCGTACGCCATCGTCGACGAAGTGGACTCGATCCTGATCGACGAGGCCCGCACGCCGCTGATCATCTCGGGGCAGGCCGAAGACCATACCGAACTCTACGTGCGCATGAACGCCGTGCCGCCGCTGCTGACGCGCATGGCGTCCGAGCCCAAGCCGCACGAGCCCGAGCCCGAAGGCGACTACTGGGTCGACGAGAAATCCCAGCAGGTGTTCCTGTCGGAGCGGGGCCACGAGAATGCCGAACACATTCTCAGCCAGCAGGGCATTTTGCCCGAAGGCGAATCGCTGTACGACCCGCGCCATATTGCGCTGATGCACCATCTTATGGTGGCGTTGCGTGCCAACACGCTGTTCTTCCGCGACCAGCAATATGTGGTGCAAGACGGCGAAGTGGTCATCGTCGACGAATTCACCGGCCGCCTGATGGTGGGCCGCCGCTGGTCCGATGGCCTGCACCAGGCGGTCGAGGCCAAGGAAGGCGTGAAGATCCAGCACGAAAACCAGACGCTGGCGTCCATCACGTTCCAGAATTACTTCCGCATGTACGACAAACTGTCGGGCATGACTGGCACGGCCGATACTGAAGCCTACGAATTCCAGGAGATCTACAGCCTGGAAACCGTCATCATCCCGACTAACAAGCCGATGATCCGCAAAGACCAGAACGACCAGGTCTTCAAGACGGCGCAGGAAAAGTACAACGCCATCCTGAGCGACATCCGCGATTGCCATGAGCGCGGGCAGCCGGTGCTGGTGGGCACCACCAGCATCGAGAACTCCGAGCTGCTGGCCGGCCTGCTGAAGCAGACCAAGTTGCCGCACGAAGTGCTCAATGCCAAACAGCACGCGCGCGAGGCCGAGATCGTGGCCGAGGCCGGCATGCCCGGCCACATCACCATCGCTACCAACATGGCCGGCCGCGGCACCGACATCGTGCTGGGCGGCAGCGTAGACAAGCAGATCGACCTGATCCGCGCCGACGAATCGCTGTCCGACGCCGAGAAGGAAGCCCGCATCGACAAAGTGCGCGCCGACTGGAAACCCGCCAACGAACGGGTCAAGGCGGCGGGCGGCCTGCGCATCATCGGCACCGAACGCCATGAGTCGCGCCGTATCGACAACCAGTTGCGCGGCCGGGCCGGCCGCCAGGGCGACCCGGGTTCGTCGCGCTTCTACTTGTCGCTGGAAGATCCGCTGATGCGGATCTTCGCGGGCGACCGTGTGCGCGGCATCATGGAACGCTTGAAGCTGCCCGAGGGCGAACCCATCGAGGCCGGCATGGTGACGCGTTCCATCGAGACCGCGCAGCGCAAGGTCGAGGGCCGCAACTTCGACATCCGCAAGCAACTGCTCGAATACGACGACGTCGCCAACGACCAGCGCAAGGTGCTGTACGCGCAGCGCAACGAAGTCCTTGAAGCCTCGTCCATTCGCGCCGCGGTCGAGAACCTGAGCGAAGCCGCGGCCACAGACCTGGTGCGCCAGCACATTCCGGCCGACTCGGTCGAAGATCAATGGGACGTGGCGGCCCTGGAGCAGGCCCTGGCCGCCGACTGGCAGATCCAGTTGCCGTTGACCGACATGCTGGAAAAAGAAACCAGCCTGACCGACGACGACGTGCTGGCGCGCGTGCAGGATGCCGTGCGCGGCGTCTATACCGGCAAGATCGCCCAGGTGGGCGACGAGTCTTGGTCACAGTTCGAGCGTTCGATCATGCTGCAGGCCATCGACACCCACTGGCGCGAGCACCTGTCGGCGTTGGATTACCTGCGCCAGGGCATCCACTTGCGCGGTTATGCGCAGAAGAACCCCAAGCAGGAATACAAGCGCGAGGCGTTCGAGTTGTTCTCGGGCATGCTCGACCGTATCCGCGACGATGTCGTGCGTGTGCTGATGACGGTGCGCGTGCAGTCGGCCGAACAGGTAGAGCAGGCGGCCGAGGCCGAGACCAGCCAGGCGCACGTACAGAACGTGCAGTATCACCATTCCGACTACGACGAGGCCTTGGCGGGTACCGACGCCGATGCGCAACCCGCACAGCAGCCGGTGCGCAATTTCGTGCCCAAGGTAGGCCGCAACGATCCGTGCCCCTGCGGCAGTGGCAAGAAGTACAAGCTCTGCCACGGCAAGCTGGCCTGACCATGCTGCACAACGCCGACCGCACCGAATTCGACCATGCCGTGGTCATGGTGCGTGACCGGCTCGATGAGCTGGCGCCGCATTTCGAGCGGCAGGGTTTCCATTTGAGCGGCAAGGCGGTGCACAACCTGGGGTCGTGCAACCGCCTGATCGTGCTCGACAGTACCTACATCGAGCTGCTGGGTTGGCCGCCGGGCGCACCGCCCGCGCGCAAGGAAATCGCCGATTCGCCGTTTGGCCTGGAAGCCCTGGTGTTTCGTACCCATGACGCCGAAGGTACCTACCGGCGCTTGCGTGATGCCGGTTTTGCCGTCAATCCGGTGCAAGAACTGGCCCGCGCCGCGCAGCTCGACGGACGCGAGGTGCAGGCGCGCTTTCACACGGTGCGCTTTTCCCAGCAGCCGGTGCCGGGCATCCGCATGTATTTCTGCCGGCACCTTACGCCCGAGTGCGTCTGGGCGCCGGCGCTGATGGCGCACCCCAATGGGGCGCTGCGCATCCATCGCATCGAGGTCCGTGCGGCCGACGCGCGCGCGGTGGCGCAGCAACTGGGCGTTGTCGCCGATATTGCCGCCGAGCCGGCAGGCGATGGCTGGGACTTGCCGCTGGGCAACGTACACCTGCATGTGGCGCCCGATGCCGGCGCCGTACAGCCGGTATTGTCAGCCCTGGTGCTCGAGAACCGCGACGGCGCGCACTACGCGCTGGATACAGGCCTGTAGCTGTAGCTGTAGCGCCGCGGCAGCGTAATCGCAATGCCGTCGGCCATGCACGGACGTGGCCAAATCGTGCCACCCGCAGGGCAGCTTGGAACAATTTGCGCGCGGGGCCGGGTTCTATGCAGGCAGGTGGGCAGAGGTCATAATGCGCGCTCTCAGCCGTGCAGGCACAAGGGGCCAGGGGGGG
>DASPIV010000016.1:0-4567 GCA_035628955.1 Bordetella sp. | reverse complement strand
ATCAACGAGAACTATGCGCGCGAGTTGATGGAATTGCACACCTTGGGCGTACAGGGCGGCTACAAGCAAAAGGATGTGCAAGAACTGGCTCGGGTGCTGACCGGGCTGGAAGTGAATTACGGCAAGAAGCTGCCGAAGATGAAACCCGCGCTACGCAGCCAGGTCGTGCAGGAAGATGGATTCCTGTTCAACCCCGCGCGCCACGATTATGGCGACAAGGTCGTGCTGGGCCAGCACATCAAGGGCGCCGGGCTGGCGGAGATCGACCAGGTGGCAGACCTGCTGGCCCGCCATCCGTCCACCGCCCGCCATATCAGCCTGAAACTGGCCCAGTATTTCGTGGCGGACCAGCCGCCCAAGGCCTTGGTCGATGCAATGGCCAAGACATTCCAGGACAGCGACGGCGATATCGCCCAGACCATGCGAACGATGTTTGCTTCCGAAGCCTTCGCAAAATCCCTGGAAACAGGCAAATTCAAGGACCCGATGCACTATGTTTATTCGGCGCTGCGCCTGGCCTACAGCGAAATGCCGCCCGTCGTGCGGGTGGACACCGTGAACGGCTGGCTGTCACGGATGGGGCAGCCCTTGTATCGCCGCCTGACTCCCGACGGCTACCCCATGGCCCAATCCGACTGGTCTGGCTCCGGCCAGATGACGACGCGCTTCGATTTTGCGAAGCAAGTCGCCGTCAACCCGCAGAGCTTCTACCGTACCGGCAAGGACAACACCAAGGCAAACCTGCCGGCCATACCGAAACTGGCTGATATATACAAGCAGCAAAAGCTCTACGAGCAGCTTACCCCCGCGACCAGGAAGGCAATCGAGAATGCCAAATCCGTGCAGGACGCCAACCTGTACTTGCTTTCATCACCGGATTTCATGCGCCGATAACTGTCGCGACCTGGAGGCTTCACCAATATGCAACGACGCCATTTACTCAAATTGGCAGCAAGCGCCCCATTGAGCTTGCTGTCTACCCGCCTGCTTGCCGCTCCCCGTGACACGCCGCGCCTGCTGGTCGTGTTCATGCGTGGAGCCTACGACTGCAACAGCCTGTTGGTACCGGTATCCAGCGACTTTTACTATGAATCGCGCCCCACTATTGCCATCGCAAAACCCGGCGACGGCGCTGGCTCGGCATTGCCCCTGACGGATGGTTGGGGTATGCACCCTGGCCTGAAAGATACGCTGCTGCCTTTGTACAAAGATCGCGAACTGGCTTTTATTCCTTTTGCCGGAACCAGCAATCTCAGCCGTAGCCATTTCGATACACAGAACGGCATCGAACTGGGCCGGCCCGACAAACCGGACAATAGTTACCGATCGGGTTTCCTGAACCGGCTGGCAAGCGTGCTGGCCAAAGACAGCACGAAGGCGGTCTCGTTTACCAGCGACGTGCCGCAGATATGGCGTGGCGAGTATCGGGTACCGAATGTGGACTTGGGCGGATCGCGCCGCAAGTCGGCGCTGGGAGCGAAACGTACCGAAGCCATCGAGGCCATGTACCGCGATACTGAACTGAACGCGGCGGTACGCGAAGGCATACAGCTCAATGCCGAGGCGCAGCGCGACCTGGAAGAGGAAATGCAGCGCGCCAATGGCAAGGCCGCGCCCGCCAGCCTGCTCGAGCGCGAATCGGCCCGCGTGGGCCGCTTCATGGCCGACCGCTACAACCTGGGGTTCATCGACGTAGGCGGCTGGGATACCCATGTGGCGCAAGGCGGGGCCAAGGGGGCGCTGGCCGGCAAGTTGGCCCAGCTCAGCCGCGCCCTCGTATCCTACAAAACCGCGCTGGGTCCGGCCTGGCGCGACACCACTGTAGTCGTCATCAGCGAATTCGGGCGCACGTTCCGCGAGAACGGCAACAAGGGCACCGACCATGGGCACGGGACTGTGTACTGGGTACTGGGCGGCACCGTGCAAGGCGGGCGCCTGGCCGGCCAGCAGGTCGAGGTGAGCCGCGACACGCTGTTCCAGGATCGCGACTATCCGGTACTGAACGACTATCGCGCAGTATTCGCCGGCCTGTTCTCGCGGCTGTACGGACTGGATGGGAAACGTCTCGAACAGGTGTTTCCAGGGGCCAAGCCCCAGGACTTGAAGCTGGTGTAGCATGCGCTGGCGCGAGGTTGCGCCCATCGGTTGTGACACAAGGATTCCATCATGAGCACAATCTACGATTTTTCCGCCCTCGACATGAACGGCAACGAGCAGCCGCTGGACGCGTACCGCGGGCAAGTCCTGCTGGTGGTGAACGTGGCGTCGCAATGCGGATTCACGCCACAGTACGCCGGCCTGGAAGCGCTGTACCGCGACTACCACGCGGCCGGGCTGACGGTGCTGGGCTTTCCCTGCAATCAGTTCGGCCACCAGGAGCCCGGCGACGAGGCCGCCATTCGTGAGTTCTGTACGACGCAGTACGGGGTGACGTTTCCCGTATACGCCAAGATCGAGGTCAATGGCCCCGACGCCCACCCGCTGTACCGCTGGTTGAAGGGCGAAAAGCCCGGTGTGCTGGGCACCGAAGGCATCAAATGGAACTTCACCAAGTTCCTGGTGGGACGCGATGGGCAAGTCATCAAGCGCTACGCCCCCACCGACAAGCCTGCGGCCCTTAAAGACGACGTGGTGCGCGCCTGCGAAACCGCGGCCGAACCGGATGCCTGACCGCGAACCCGCTGTCTGACACCCTTGCGGGACTCAGCCACTGGCAGCCTGGCAGACTTCAACTACGGCCGCGAAGCCTGCAGCGGCGGAAGGCGGCGCCGTACCGGGCTGGACTTGACGATGGCGGTGTTGGTTTCCGCATACTCGGTAACACGGTCCAGTACGCCATCCAGTTGCGAGATGGATTTCAGCAGCAGTCGCGCGATGAAACAGTCGTCGCCGGTGACCTTGTCGCATTCGACGAATTCGCCGATGCCGGCGATCAACTTCTCGACCTTGCGCAATTGCCCGGGCAGCGGGCGGATGCGCACGATGGCGGTCAACGTGTATCCCAGCGCCACCGGGTCGACATCCAGCGTATAGCCACGCACCACCCCTGATTCTTCCAGCCGCCGCAGGCGATCGGCCACGCTGGGGGCCGACATGCCCACTTGGCGAGCCAGATCGGCGGTGGTGGTGCGCGCGTTGGCGGTCAGCAGCTGCACCAGGCGGCGGTCGATTCCATCCAGAGCATCGTTTTCGATATTTAGGTGTTCTGTCATAAAAATCGATCAAATGAAGGTGTGTAAAAGAAAATACCGTTGATTACGCATATTATGCCGCAATGTTGCCTGGGATAATTTATTCATCGATATCGGCGCACCGACGCGCTATTCAGGAGTCATTCGATGAAGACAAACAGCGAACGCAGCGGCCTGGCGCATATGGCGGCCGCCATGGCGATCTCGGGAACGGTGGGCGTATTTGTGCTGGAATCCGGCCAAAGCGCCTGGAACGTAGTGTTTTTCCGCTGCCTGTTCGGCGCACTGGGCCTGCTGGCCTATTGCCTGGCGCGCGGGCTATTGCGGCCGGGGATATTCACGCGCGCCACCCTGGGCTGGACGCTGGTGGCCGGCGTGGCCATCGTGCTGAACTGGGTGCTGCTGTTCTCGTCTTATCGCCTGGCGTCGATTTCGCTGGCCACGGCGGTGTATAACTTCCAGCCGTTCTTCCTGATCGCGCTGGGGGCCATTTTCCTGGGCGAACGGCCCACGGTGGGCAAGCTGGGCTGGTCAGTGATGGCCTTTGGCGGGCTGGTGCTGGTGCTGCGCATTGAACCGGGCGAACTGGCGCAGGCCGGCGGGTACCTGCATGGCCTGGCCCTGGCGCTGGGCGCAGGGGCGCTATATGCAGTGACCTCAATCATCGTCAAGCGGCTCAGGCATATTGCGCCGCACGTGCTGGCGCTGGTACAGGTCAGCCTGGGGGCACTGCTGCTCTTGCCCATGGTGGACTTTGGCGCCCTGCCCACCGCGCCGGCCGAATGGGGCACGCTGGTGGCAATTGGCCTGTTGCACACCAGCCTGACCTACATTCTGCTGTACTCGGCCATCCAGAAGCTGCCTACCACCTCGGTGGCGGCACTGGCATTCATCTATCCGGCGGTGGCCATCATGCTGGACTACCTGGTATACGGCCAGCGCCTGGCGGGGTCGCAGATGGCGGGGGTCAGCCTGATCCTGCTGGCGGCCGCCGGCGTCAGCCTGAACTGGCGCTGGCCAGCCCGGCGCGGCGCGGTGCGCCCGGGCGCCGAACCGGCCCGGCCCAAGTCGGCCTGACGGCGTGCGTGCGGCATCGCAAAGCCCCATATGCGCGGCGGGGCTTGCAGCCGCGCCGGCCGGCAACCCGCTATCATGGTTGCCTGTACGCCGTCCGCCGCGGGCGGCCCCATAGCCCAAGGAATTGCGCCATGATCGATCTGTATTACTGGACCACCCCCAACGGCCACAAGATCACGATGTTTCTCGAAGAAGCCGGGTTGCCGTACCGGATCATTCCCATCAACATCAGCAAAGGCGAGCAGTTCCAGCCCGATTTCCTGGCCATTGCGCCGAACAACCGCATCCCGGCCGTCGTT
>DASPIV010000015.1:0-2398 GCA_035628955.1 Bordetella sp. | reverse complement strand
GACGAGCTTGGAACCGATCAGGCCGGTTCCGCCGATGACCAGGATTTTCATGGCGATGTCCTCAGTCCAGTTTGGCTTTGTCCAGGCCAAAAGCCTTGTCGGCCGAGCCCGGTACGGTCTGGAAGCCCACATTGATGCGGTTCCAGGCATTGATCGACATGATCGCGAAGCTGAGATCCGAAATTTCTTTCTCGGACAATTGGGTGCGGACGCGTTCATAGATTTCGTCCGGCACGCCATGGGCGGGCAGGTGGGTCAGCGCTTCGGTCCAGGCCAGGGCGGCGCGTTCGCGCGGCGAGAACAGCGTGGACTCGCGCCAGATGGCAACGTGGTGCAGGCGCAGTTCGCGTTCGCCGTGGATCTTGGCCTGCTTGACATGCATGTCCAGGCAGAAGGCGCAGCCATTCATCTGCGATGCCCGGATCTCGACGAGATGCAGGATCGACGCTTCGATGGCACCCGCCTTCACGAGCGTGCCGAATTCAACGAATTTCTTGAACAACTCGGGGGATTGCGCGTAGGCGTTGACGCGTTGACTCATGATGATTTCCTCGATGGGTTGATACCGCCCTGTAGGGGCCGATGGGTGGGCTGCGTGGGTTCAGGCAACAGACCCATCGTAGGCCTCGAGGAAACCTGGCGGTAGACGCGGGCAGGGGATCATTGTGTTGCCTGGCAGGCACCAATCGCGCAGCCATTGAAAAGGCCCGGCGGGCGTGCTGCCCGCCGGGCCTATGTGCCGCTCGCGCGGACCGCGGTCAGCTCAGGAAGGTGAGCATGCCATTGCTCAGGTCGTACATCGACCCCACGATCTTGATCTTCCCTTGCTTTTCCAGGTCTGCCAGTATGGGGCTGTTCTTGCGTATGGCCTCGATGGTGTGTTGGACATTTGTTTTGGCGACCGCATCGACGAACTGCGGGTTCTTCGCGCTGCGCTCTCCGGAGAATTGCGTGGCGGCCACCGCGGGCTTGATGACCTTGAGCAGCCCGGTAAGATTGCCCAATTCCACATTGTCGATCGCGCCCGCCACCGCGCCGCACGCGGTATGCCCCATGACGAGGACGACTTTGGCCCCGGCCGCCGCGCAGGCGAATTCCATACTGCCCAGTAAGTCGTTATTGGCGATATTGCCGGCGATACGTCCGTTGAATGTCTCGCCTATTCCGGTATCCAGGATGATCTCGGCGGGCGCCCGGGAATCGATGCAGCTCAGGATGACCGCGGCGGGAAACTGGCCTGCCGCGCTCGAGCGCTTCTGGGCCAGGTAATCATGCTGTTGGGGTTTGCCGGCCCGGAACCGCGCGTTTCCTTGTTTCATGAGGTCGATGACTTGGTCCGGCGTCATCGCGTCTCGTTGGGCCTGCGTGAGCGAAGCCGCTGCGGCCCCGTCCGGCACGACCGCCATGGTGGCCAGCATGGCGGCGGTGCCTGCTCCTATACCTGCTTTCAACCAGGTTCGACGGCTTTGACCCTGGGGGTGACCTGCCATGCAACAATCCTTGATCGCTTCCATGAAGTGTCCCCTAAATGCGGCCTACGCAAGATAGATCAGCACCTTGCGATTATTCTTTCGTGGGCCGGCCATCTATCGCACGATTTATGGCGAAATCATTCTGTTCCGATTCTCGATAGGCGACAACGGTTATTTCTTGTCTTCCACCCGGATGGATGGCATAGTTTTTCGGCACAATCGCCGTCCCGGCCTGGTGCGATTCAGCCTGCAGATACGAAAGGGTGGAACATGAGATACCTTTACATCGTATTAATTGTGTTGTTCACGGCAATCGTACTTTCCTTCAAGATCCAGAATTTCGAATCGGTAACCCTGTCGCTCTGGTCATCCACGCTTACGCTGCCGGCTTCCATACTGGTGATCGGCGTGTACATACTGGGGATGTTCACCGGCGGGTTCTTGCTGAGTTTGCTGCGCTCGGTATTGCGAGGCGCGGCCGCGCGGCCCAGCCCGTAGGTTGTGGGCCTTAAGGCCGCGGCGCCGCGCGCCGGGTCACGGCCTTCTTGCGGTCCGGCGGCGCTTCCGCGCCGGGGTCGGTGCTGCGCCGTATCATCAGTTGCGGGGCCAGCCGCTCGGATTCGGGCCGCGCCCCGTTGATGCGGTCCAGCAGCAATTCCATGCCGCGATAACCCATGGCGTGCATGGGCGAGCGGATGGTGGTCAGGCTGATGGGTAGTTCGGCGGCCAGGGGCGTGTCGTTGAAGCCCACGATGGCCACGTCATGGCCGGGCACCAGGCCGCAGTCGCGCACGGCGCCCATCAGGCCGATGGCCAGGAAGTCGTTGACGGCGAACACGGCCGTGGGCTTGCGGGCCTGACTGAACAGCTTTTCGCCGGCCAACCGGCCCGCGCGCGTATCGAACGGACCGTGCAGGATCCACTTG
>DASPIV010000014.1:0-5094 GCA_035628955.1 Bordetella sp. | reverse complement strand
GCCGACACGGCTTCGATGCGCAGGATTTCCGGCATGAATTCACGGCTGGCCAGCGCCTCTTCGACCTGCTGGCGCATCTGCGGCGGCAGCGTATCCAGCGAATCGAGCCAGACCAGTTCATGGCCTTCGGCGCCAACGATTGCAATCCCTTGCGAGGGATCGCTGATCGGAAATGCCCGCACCGCCTGCACGCCTTCATGCGCCAGGCCGTCGGCCGACACGTAAACCAGCCGGCCGTGGGCGTTGCGATACAGGTTGAAGGCGGGCAGCGTCATGGCGGGTTCGCGTGCAGGTTCAGCCGTGGGTTGCATCGTCGTCATCTTCGTCTTCGCCGTCATCGCGCAAATCGGCCTCGCCGGTGCGCGCTTGCGCCTGGTACAAACGATAGTAGGCGCCCTGGCGCGCCATCAGGGCCTCGTGGCGGCCCTGTTCGACCACGCGGCCGTGGTCCAGCACGACCAGCCGGTCGGCGCGCCGCAAAGTGCTCAGGCGATGGGCGATGGCAATCGTGGTGCGCCCGCGCACCAGGTTGTCCAGCGCCTTCTGGATTTCTTTTTCGGTCGTGGTGTCTACCGAAGAAGTGGCTTCGTCCAGGATCAGGATGCGCGGATCTATCAAGAGCGCGCGCGCAATCGAAATGCGCTGGCGCTCGCCTCCCGACAAGGCCTGGCCACGTTCCCCCACCAGCGAATCGTAGCCATGCGGCAAGCGCAATATGAACTCGTGGGCATGGGCTGCACGCGCCGCCGCCACGATCTCGGCACGGCTGGCCTGCGGATGGCCATAGGCGATGTTCTCGGCAATGGTGCCGAAGAACAGGAATGGCTCTTGCAGCACCAGGCCGATGTTGCGGCGATAGTCGGCGATGCGCAGCGCGCGGATATCGACGCCGTCGACCAGGATGGCGCCCTCGGACACGTCGTAGAAGCGGCAGATCAAGTTGATCAGCGTGCTTTTGCCCGAGCCGCTGTGCCCCACCAGCCCGATCATTTCGCCGGGCGCGATGGCCAGGTCGAGCCCTTGCATGACCGAACGGTTGCCGTAGCGGAAGCCCACGCCGCGCAGCTCGATACGGCCGGCCACGCTGTCGAGCCGGGCCGGCACATCGGGTTCGGGCACGCTGGACACGTGGTCGAGAATATCGAAGATCCGTTTGGCGCCGGCGGCCGCTTTCTGGGTTACCGATACGATGCGGCTCATGGAATCCAGCCGTATATAGAACCGGCCGATGTAGGCCAGGAAGGCCGCCAGCACGCCTACCGTGATCTGTTTGTTGGCCACTTGCCAGATACCGAACACCCATACCACCAGCAAGCCTATTTCGGTCAGCAGCGTGACCGTGGGCGAGAACAGCGACCACAGGCTGTTGACGCGATCGTTCACTTCCAGGTTGCGGTTGTTGGCGGCCCGGAAGCGCTGCACCTCGCGCTTTTCCTGCGCGAAAGCCTTAACCACGCGTATGCCGGGAATCGTGTCGGCCAGCACGTTGGTGATTTCGGCCCAGATGCGATCAACCTTCTCGAAACCATGGCGCAGCCGGTCGCGCACCGCGTGGATCATCCATACGATGAACGGCAGCGGCGCCAGCGTTACCAGCGCCAGCCACGGATTGATGGACACCAGGATGGCCGCCGTCATGACGATCACCAGCACATCGGTGGCGAAATCCAGCAGGTGCAGCGATAGGAAAACGCAGATGCGGTCGGTTTCGCTGCCGATGCGCGACATCAGGTCTCCGGTGCGCTTGCCGCCGAAGTATTGCAGCGACAACTGCTGCAGGTGTTCATAAGTAGAGGTGCGCAGGTCTGCGCCGATGCGCTCGCTGACCCGCGCCAGGATATACGTGCGCGCCCAGCCCAGCGCCCAGGCCACCGCGGCCGAGGCCAGCAGGCCGCCCAGATACAGGCGCACCAGCGAGTAATCGATGGGCGTGCCGTTCTGGAACGGAATCAGCACGTTGTCCATCAGCGGCATGGTCAGGTACGGCGGCACCAGCGTGGCCGCGGTGGCAAGCAGGGTCAGCGCGAATCCGGCCAGCAGCAGGCCGCGGTAGGGCCGGGCGAAGCGCCACAGCCGCAGCAGGGCCCAGGTCGACGCGGGCCGGGCCTGCGCCCGGGCACAGGCAGGGCATTGCGCCTGCCCCGCCGGCAGGGGCAGATGGCAAGCGGGACAGGCCGGCGCGTCGGCCCGCAGGCCAGCCTGCAGGGCATCGAACCTGGCCAGCAGGCGCAGCGCGGCCGGGTTGCGGGCCAGCGTAAAGCGCCAGGCGGCCAGGCGGACGGGGCCGTCGTGCAATTCCAGGCCGGCGGCGCCCGCGTGGTCGTACTGGCTCAGGCGCAGGCCGGGTACACGAGCCCAGTCATGCCATAACCCGTCGTCGGACGAGCAGGCCAGCAGGCGCCGGTCGGTCAACACCAGCACCCCGGGCCGGAACGCCAGGCGCGCGTCCAGGTCGGTTTCCAGCCAGGCCAAAATAGCTTCGCCCGGCGCGAGGCGGGATTGCATCGCGTCGTGCCAGGCGGACTGTGCCGGCCCGGAACCGCCGGAAAGAAGCTGCTTCTTGCTCATGGATGGCGATCCGCCATGACCGCGTTGTCGGCCTGGCCGAACATGTCCCTTCCTTACAACAGCGCGAGTTTATCGGCGCGTAAAGGCGGCGTATAGTAGCAGCCGGTTACGCCATTTTCCATCTAGGAATCCATCCGCCCCACGCATCGGCTTCGCTTTCTGCCCGACATCCCCGTCCGCTCATTCCGGGGCCTCCTGTCTGCCGACGCGCCTACTCCCACCAAAACATGAAAGACAAAGACATTGAATTTCTCGATGTCGTGGCTTTGCGCGGCCCGAACATTTGGACTTACCGCCCGGTACTTGAAGCCTGGGTGGATATAGGCGTCCTGGAAGACTACCCGTCGAACACCATTCCGGGGTTCTACGAGCGGCTTTCCACCTGGCTGCCCGGCCTGATCGAGCATCGCTGCAGCCCCGGCGTGCGTGGCGGATTCCTGCAGCGCCTGCGCGAAGGGACCTGGCCTGGCCATATTCTGGAACACGTAACGCTGGAACTGCAGACGCTGGCCGGCCTGCCCGGTGGCTTCGGCAAGGCGCGCGAAACGTCGACGCGCGGCGTCTACAAGGTAGTGGTGCGCGCCTGGCAGGAACAAGTAACCCGCGCCGCGCTGCACGAAGGACGCGACCTGGTCATGGCGGCCATCGAAGACCGTTCGTTCGACGTGGCGTGCGCTGTCGGCCGGCTGCGCGACCTGGCCGACGCGCACTGCCTGGGGCCCAGCACGGCATGTATTGTCGATGCCGCCGACGACCGCGACATTCCCTGCATCCGGCTGTTCGAGGGCAATCTGGTGCAGTTCGGGTACGGCGCGCGCCAGCGCCGCATCTGGACGGCCGAGACCGACCGCACCAGCGCCATCGCCGAAGGCATCTCGCGCGACAAAGACTTGACCAAGATGCTGTTGTCGGACTGTGGCGTGCCGGTGCCCGAAGGGCGCCAGGTCGACAGCCCCGAAGACGCGTGGGAAGCCGCGCAGGACATCGGCCTGCCGGTAGTGGTCAAACCCTGCGACGGCAACCACGGGCGCGGCGTGTTCACCAACCTGGCCAGCCAGGCCGATGTGTTGTCGGCCTATGCCGTGGCGGTGGACGAAGGTAGCGGCGTACTGGTGGAACGCTTCGTGCCCGGCAACGAACACCGCCTGCTGGTGGTGGGCGACCGCCTGGTCGCCGCCGCGGCGGGCGAGCCGGCCTGGATCACCGGCGACGGACAAAGTACCGTATCCGGCTTGATCGATAGACAAATCAACAGCGACCCGCGGCGCGGCCGCACCGAGAACCATCCCCTGAACATCGTGCGCCTGGATTCGGCGGCCCGCCTGGAGCTGGCCCGCCAATCGCTGTCGGCCGACAGCGTGCCCGCGGCCGGACGACGGGTATTGATCCAGCGCAGCGGCAATGTGGCCTTCGACGTCACCGACCGCGTGCATCCCGAGACCGCCGCCACCGTGGTGCTGGCCGCCCGGGTGGTGGGCCTGGACGTGGCGGGCGTGGACCTGGTGGCGGAAGATATCTCGCAGCCCCTGGACGTGCAGCGCGGCGCCATCGTGGAAGTGAATGCCGGCCCAGGCCTGCTGATGCACCTGAAACCGGCCGACGCCCCCCCGCGTCCGGTCGGCCGCGCCATTGTCGACCATCTCTTTCACGCGGGCGACGACGGTCGCATCCCGGTGGTAGGCATCACCGGCACCAACGGCAAGACCGTGGTGGCACGCCTGGTGGCGCGCCTGCTGGCGCTGTCCGGCCGCTATACGGGCCTGGCATGCAGCGAAGGCCTGTACCTGGGCCCGCGGCTGGTGCAGCCCGGCGACTGCGCCGACTGGGCCAGCGGCCGGCGGCTGCTGATGAATCGCAGCGTGGACGCGGCGGTCATCGAGAACGACAGCGCGGTCATCCTGGGCCAGGGGCTGGCGTATGACCGCTGCCAGGTAGGCGTGGTCACCAACATCGACCAGGGCGATCACCTGGGCGACTTCGACATCCAGGACACCGACCGCCTGGTCGACATATTCCGCACGCAGGTGGATGTGGTACTGCCGGGCGGCGTGGCCGTACTGAACGCGCGCGACCCGCGCGTGGCCGGCATGGCGCCGCTGTGCGACGGCAAGGTGTTGTACTTCGGCACCGACCCCGCCCTGCCCGCCATCGCCGGACAGCTTGCCCAGGGGGGACGGGCGGTTTTCTTGCGCGACGGCTCGATCGTGCTGGCCGAAGGCAGCAACGAAGCCATGCTGGGCAATATCGCCGCCATACCGCTCACGCATGGCGGACGGGTCGGGTTCCAGGTCGAGAACGTGCTGGCGGCGGTAGGCACCGCCTGGGCGTTGGGCATTGCCGATGCCATCATCCGCGCCGGCATCGAGGCCTTCGATATCGACCAGGCCGATGCGCCGTGGCAATTCACCTTGTTCGAGCGTGCCGGCGCCACAGTCGTGGTCGATGATGTGCACAACGCCTCGGCATTGCAGGCGCTGCTGGATGCCGCCGCGCGCTTTCCGGCGGCCCGTCGCTGCGCCGTGTACG
>DASPIV010000013.1:0-24417 GCA_035628955.1 Bordetella sp. | reverse complement strand
GCTTAAACCAGCTTTTCCAGTTCCGGCACGATCTCGAACAGGTCGCCCACCAGGCCGTAGTCGGCCACCTGGAAGATCGGCGCCTCTTCGTCCTTGTTGATGGCCACGATGACCTTCGAGTCTTTCATGCCGGCCAAGTGCTGGATGGCCCCCGAGATGCCCACCGCCACGTACAGCTGCGGCGCGACGATCTTGCCGGTCTGGCCAACCTGCCAGTCGTTGGGCGCATAGCCCGCATCGACCGCGGCGCGCGAAGCGCCCAGGGCGGCGCCCAGCTTGTCGGCCAGCGGATCCAGGATCTTGAAGTTCTCGGCGCTGCCCAGGCCGCGCCCGCCCGACACGACCACGCGCGCGCCGGCCAGCTCGGGACGGTCGCTCTTGGCCACTTCGCGGCCCACGAACGACGACTTGCCCGAATCGGCCACCGCTTCGAGCGCCTCGACGGCGGCCGAGCCACCGGTGGCGGCCACCGCGTCAAACCCGGTAGTGCGTACCGTGATCACCTTGACCGCATCGCCCGACTGCACCGTGGCGATGGCGTTGCCCGCGTAAATGGGGCGCTGGAAGGTGTCGGCGGATTCGACCCCGATAATGTCCGAGATCTGCGCCACGTCGAGCTTGGCGGCCACGCGCGGAGCCACGTTCTTGCCCGAGGCCGTGGCCGGGAACAGGATGTGGCTGTAGGACGAAGCCACGGCCAGCACCTGCGCGGCCAGGTTCTCGGCCAGACCGTCGGCCAGTTGGGGCGCGTCGGCCAGCAGCACCTTGGCCACGCCGGCGGCTTGCGCGGCCTGCTCAGCCACAGTGCGGGCATTGCTGCCGGCCACCAGCACGTGCACATCGCCGCCCAACTTGGCGGCTGCCGCAATGGTGTTCAGGGTGGCGCCCTTCAGTTGGGCGTTGTCGTGTTCGGCAATAACCAGCGTCGTCATCTTAGAGCACCTTCGCTTCGTTCTTGAGTTTGTCGACCAGCGTGGCCACGTCTTCCACCTTGATGCCGGCCTTGCGGGCCGGCGGCTCGCTGACCTTCAGGGTTTTCAGGCGCGGCGCCGGATCGACGCCCAGGTCTTGCGGCGTGACGGTGTCCAGTTGCTTCTTCTTGGCCTTCATGATGTTGGGCAGCGTGACGTAGCGCGGCTCGTTCAGGCGCAGGTCGGTGGTGACGATGGCCGGCAACTGCAGCTTGACCGTCTCCAGCCCGCCGTCGACTTCGCGCGTGACCGTGACGCTGCCGTCGGCGACTTCCACCTTGCTGGCAAACGTGGCCTGGGGCCAGTCCAGCAGCGCGGCCAGCATCTGGCCGGTCTGGTTGGCATCGTCATCGATGGCCTGCTTGCCCAAAATGACCAGCTGCGGCTGCTCTTTGTCGACCAGGCCCTTGAGCAGCTTGGCTACCGCCAGCGGCTGCAGCTCGGCGTCGGTCTGCACCAGGATGCCGCGGTCGGCGCCGATGGCCATGGCGGTGCGCAGCGTTTCCTGGCACTGCGCCACGCCGCAAGACACCGCCACCACCTCGGTGGCCCCGCCCTTTTCCTTCAGGCGCGTGGCTTCTTCGACGGCGATCTCATCGAAAGGGTTCATGGACATCTTCACGTTCGCGATATCCACGCCCGTTTGATCCGACTTGACGCGTACCTTGACGTTGTAGTCAACCACGCGCTTGACAGGTACCAGCACCTTCATCCAGCAGCCTCCTAGCTATGAATAATCGACCGGCTGGCGCCGGCCCCGCATTGCACAATTCATTGATTCTACAACTTTGCCAGAGCCCGCACGTGGGCGACCACGCTGCGTCCAAGGGCCGATAAGTTGTAACCGCCCTCCAGCATGCTGACGATGCGCCCCCCGGCGTGGCGCGCGGCCAGCTCGACCACGCATTCGGTGATCCAGGCATAGTCGGCCTCGACCAGCCCCATTTGGCCCATGTCGTCCTCGCGGTGGGCATCGAAGCCGGCGGAAATCAGGATCAGCTCGGGGGCATGCGCCTCCAGGCGCGGCAACCAGGCGTCGCGCACCAGGGCGCGCACCGCCGTGCCATCGGCATAGGCGGGCACCGGCACATTGACCATATTGACGGCCGGATGCTCGGTACCGCTATTGGGAAAGAACGGGTGCTGGAAGAAACTGCACATCAGCACGCGCTCGTCTCCCGCGAACGCCTCTTCGGTGCCATTGCCATGATGCACGTCGAAATCGATGATGGCCAGCCGCCGCACGCCATGCACATGCATCGCGTGCTGCGCCGCAATGGCAATATTGCTCAGAAAGCAGAATCCCATGGCCTGGTCCGGGCGCGCATGGTGGCCGGGCGGACGAACCGCGCAGAACGCATTGGCGGCCTGCCCGCCCATGACCGCGTCGACCGCGGCAATGCCCGCGCCGGCCGCGTGCAGCGCGGCCTCGCAGGTATGCGGATTCATCATCGTGTCGGGGTCGATACTGAAATAGCCCTCGGCCGGCGACTGGGCCTGCAAGCGGTCGAGATAGCTGGCGCGGTGCACGCGCAAGATGGCCTCGCGTGTGGCGGCGGGGGCCTCTTGCTCGGCCAGGAATGGCATCAGGCCGCTGATCAGCAACTGATCGGCGATGGCATCGAGCCTCTGCGGACTTTCGGGGTGCCAACTGCCCATTTCATGCAGCTTGCACGACGGGTGGGTAAGATACATGGTCTCCATAAGGAAGATTATGTTCATCTGTCGGCGATTCGTGCAAATCGGCATGGCTTCCCTGGTGTTGGCCGGTTGCGCAAGTACCCCCCCGTCCGGCTCGCCACGGGCCCAGGCTTCCCCGGAAACTTCCACCGGCACCGCGCCAATCCGCATCGGCCCGGCCCACCCGCCTGGCGAACCGCCGGCGGCACTGACTCCCACGGGCGCGTTGCGCCCCGAGGCGCGTGCCTATGCCGAACAATTGGCCGCCGAACGCGGCCTGCCGCTGGACCCGATCGTGGCCGCGCTGGCAGACTCGCGCTACAACGCCACGGTGGCGCGGCTGATCGCCCCCTCGCCGCCCGGGCGCAAAATATGGCGCAGCTGGGTCACCTACCGTGCACGCTTCGTCGAGCCCAAGCGCATCAAGTGGGGTGTGCAGTTCTGGATGGAAAATCAGACTTTGCTGAACCAGGCCGCCCAGCGCTACGGAGTGCCGGCCTCGATCATTGTGTCCATCATCGGTGTCGAAACCCTGTACGGCCGCAACATGGGCAGTTTCCGCGTGCTGGATGCCCTGGCCACGCTGGCCTTCGATTACCCCGATCCCAACAAGCCCGAACGCGCCGACATGTTCCGCGGGCAATTGGGCGACTTCATTACGCTGGCCCTGCAAGACAAGCTGGCGCTCGATGCCCAAGGCTCATACGCCGGGGCCATCGGCATGCCGCAGTTCATGCCCGGCAGCATCAAGCGCTATGCGGTCGACGGCGATGGCGATGGCCACATCGACCTGGCCAACAGCGTGTCCGACTCAGTAATGTCAGTGGGGAATTTCCTGGTCGAACACGGCTGGCTGCGCGGGCTGCCCGTGTTTGTGCCGGTCATTCTGCCGCCCGACCCATCGGCCTTGGCCACCGGGGGCCTGCAACCTACGCAGACCTGGGCCAGCCTGCAGGCCGCCGGCGCGCGCTTGGCCCCCGGCGCAAGCGGGGATGGCTGGCAAGACCGCCCGCTGGGCGTGGTGGATCTGCAAGAAGAAGCGCGCGGCACCGTACAGTACCGAACCGCCACGCCCAATTTTTTTGCCCTGACGCAATATAACCGCAGCTATTTCTACGCCACAGCGGTGGCCGACCTGGCGGCCGCGCTGGAAACCCGCACCGGGCGCTGAGCCCGGCCGTGGCCCGGGCTAGCGGTTTTCGTTGAACACGCCGGTCGACAGATAGCGGTCGCCACGATCGCAGACGATGAACACGATGGTGGCGTTCTCGACGCGCTCGGCAACCCGCAGCGCCGCCACCAGCGCCCCTGCCGACGAAATGCCGCCGAAAATGCCTTCTTCGGCGGCCAACCGGCGGGCCATGGTCTCGGCCTCGGCCTGGCCGATGGATTCATACGCATCGACCAGACTGGCGTCGAAAATCGCGGGCATGTACGCCTCGGGCCATTTGCGGATGCCCGGAATCTGCGAGCCTTCGGCCGGCTGCGCCCCCACGACCTGCACGTGGGCGTTGCGCGACTTCAGATAGGTGGATACACCCATGATGGTGCCCGTGGTTCCCATGGCACTCACGAAGTGGCTGACGCGGCCCTCGGTCTGCGTCCAGATCTCCGGACCCGTGCCTTCGATGTGGGCGCGCGGGTTGTCGGGATTGCCGAACTGGTCCAGCACCTTGCCCTTGCCCTCGGCCTGCATGGACGTAGCCAGGTCGCGGGCGTATTCCATGCCGCCCTTGCTGGCTGGCGTCAGGATCAGTTCGGCGCCATACGCCGCCATGGCCGCGCGGCGTTCCACCGACAGGTTGTCGGGCATGATCAGTACCATGCGGTAGCCGCGCATGGCGGCCGTCATGGCGAGCGCAATGCCGGTGTTGCCGCTGGTAGCCTCGATGAGCGTATCGCCCGGCTTGATCTCGCCCCGCTCTTCGGCGTGCAGGATCATGGACAATGCCGGCCGGTCTTTGACCGAACCCGCGGGGTTGTTGCCTTCCAGTTTGGCCAGGATGACATTGCCCCGTGCCTGGCCCGCCGCGCCCGGAATGCGCTGCAGGCGGACCAGCGGCGTATTGCCGACGGTTTGTTCAATGGTGGGATAAGTAGAGGTAGCCATGCGGCCGATCATAACCGCAGGCGCGGCGGCGCGGCGCCAAAGCCGCGCTTGCGCCAGGGGTACCGCCGTTCAGCTTTCAGGGGGCTGAAAGCCCGGGCAGCGCAGGGGCGAATTGCGGTGTGGCAACGCTGTCCGGGGTCAGCACAGGCACGCCCGCCCCCACGGCAAGCCCGGCGGCCTGCAGGCCCTCGAGGCGCTTTTGGCCGATGCCCCGCACGCGGTCCGACAGGTCTTGCAGGGACTCGAACGGGCCGGCGCGTTCGCGTTCCTGCACGATGACCTGTGCCGTACGCGGCCCCACGCCGCGCAGCGTCTGGAGTTGTTCGACCGATGCGGCGTTGACATCCAGGGCCTGGGCCGGCATTGCCGCCAGGCTCAGCCCCCCGGCTACCGCCAGGCGCCCTACGGCACGCGCGAACGGGCAACGCCCGCGCGCCGGCCTGGCCCGGCCCGGCGGGCGCTGGGCATGGCGAAAAGCAATGGGTGGCAGCGCCGGCAAAGGCGCGGCCACCGGGTCGTGCAAGAAGGGATTCATGGCTGGGCTCCGTACAAGTTGGCGGATCGGTCGATCCGCCGGCTTTGCCATGATGCGACGGACCCGGCCCGCCGCGCAGCCGCGTGAACGGAAAAGTCAGCCGCGGAAACTACGCACGCGCGCCCAGCGGTGCGTCAAGCCTTGCGTGCGCGCCAATAGCGTACGTATTCGGCCACACCGGTTTGCACATCGCGCATCGAGGCGGCAAAACCCGCCGCGCGCAATTGCGTGACATCGGCCTGTGTATAGCTTTGGTAGCGGCCTTTCAGGTCGTCGGGGAATGGGATATAGCGCACCAGCCCTTGTTCGACCAGCTTGTCCAGTGGCAGCGCGGCAGCGCCGTGCTCTTCACGCAGCGTATTGACCACGGCAGCCGCCACGTCGTTGAACGGCTGGGCGCGCCCCGTACCACAATTGAAAATGCCCGAAGCCCCGGGGTTGTCCAGAAAATGCAGATTGACGGCGACCACGTCTTCAACCGAAATGAAGTCGCGGCTCTGGCCGCCATCGGCATAGCCATCCCAACCCGCGAACAGCCGCACGTGGCCTTCGGACAGGAACTGGTTCATGTTGTGGAACGCCACCGACGCCATGCGGCCCTTGTGCTGCTCGTGCGGGCCATACACATTGAAATAGCGCAACCCCACCACCTGGGCCGTCAGGCGATCCATGCGGGTTCGCAACACCTGGTCGAACAGCAGCTTGGAATAGCCGTACACATTCAGCGGCCGCTCATTGGCCGGGTCTTCGACATAGGTCGACGAACCGCCGTACACGGCCGCCGACGAGGCATACAAGAACGGGATGCGCTGCGCCTGGCAATACTCGAACAATTCCAGCGTGACCCGGTAATTGTTGTCGAGCATGTAGCGCCCGTTGCGCTCGGTCGTGTCCGAGCAGGCGCCCTGATGCAGCACGGCACGCAACGGCGGCAGCGAACCCGCCAATACACGGCGGCGGAATTCGTCTTTGTCGAGGTAATCGGCGATCTGGCAATCGACCAGGTTGAGGAACTTGTCGCCCTCGGTCAGGTCGTCGACCGCGATGATGTCCTGGATGCCGCGCCGATTCAGGCCGCGCACCAGATTGCTACCGATGAAACCGGCAGCGCCTGTGACGACGATCATGTGGATTCTCCTGCGATTTCTGCCGCGGTGACGACCGACGTACCCAGCTTGCCGACGACAATGCCGCCGGCCCGGTTGGCCCAGCCCATGGCATCGGCCCAGGGCTGGCCGATGGCCCGCATGGCGGCCAGCGTGGCCAGCACCGTGTCGCCGGCGCCTGACACGTCGAAGACTTCGTGTGCCTGGGCGTCGACATGCTCGCGTCCCGCGGCGGTGAAAAGTGTCATGCCTTGCTCGGACCGCGTTACCAGCAAAGCTTCAAGGTCAAGATCGGTACGCAGCCGCTGGGCACGTTCGGTCAGTTGCGATTCGGAATTCCAGCGGCCCACGGCCTGCTGCATTTCCGACCGGTTGGGGGTAACCAGGGTGGCGCCGCGATAGCGGGTGTAGTCGTCGCCCTTGGGATCGACCAGCACGGGCACGCCTGCGGCGCGCGCCTGGCTGATCAGGGCCTCGACGCGGTCGAGCGTGCCCTTGGCGTAATCGGACAGCACCACCACATCGTGATTCATCAGGTGGCGCGCCAGCCGCGATTCCATGTCGTCCAGCGTGGCGGGCGCGGGATGCTGTTCAAAGTCGACACGCAACAACTGCTGCTGCCTGCCCAGCACGCGCATTTTCAGGGTGGTGGGATGATCGGCGTCGGCTAACAGGTCCGCTTGCACGCCTGCCTGGCCAGCCAGGCGGACGACGCTGTCGCCGGCCTCGTCGGCGCCCACAATGCCCACCAGGGTGGCCTGCCCTCCCAGGGCGGCGACGTTGCGCGCCACATTGGCCGCGCCGCCCAGGCGGTCTTCTCGGCGTGCCACGCGCACGATGGGCACTGGCGCCTCGGGCGAGATACGCTCGACCTCGCCGAACCAATAGCGGTCCAGCATGATGTCGCCCACGACAAGCACACGGCTGCGCGCAATGGCCTCGGCGGGAAATGGCTTCATTCGAGTTCTTCCAGACGGCGTGGCGAGTAGGTTTCCCAGGCATTGCAGCCCGGGCACTGCCAATAGTACCGACGCGCCTGGAAACCGCAGCTGCGGCAGGTGTAGCGGTCCAGACGCTGCGTATGCTTGTGGATGAGGCTGCGCAGCAGGCTCAGGTCGGCGCCGCGCACCGGCCCCTGCTCTTGCTGGCCGCCGTTGGCGCTGCCCAGTTCGGCTTCGAGCAGGCGGTCGAGCCCCAGCAGCGAGGGATGATGCCGCAGCGCACCGCGCGCGAATGCCCAGGCGGGCGCGGCCCCCTGCTGCACGCGCAGTTCGCGGAACACCACATTGAACAGGTCCAGCGACGGATGATGCGCATACTGCTTGTGCAGTACCTCCAGGCCATCGACGGCGTGGCCGGCCGCACGATAGTTGGCCAGCAACTGTTCGGCAACCAGTCCGGCGAAATCGGGCGCGTCGGCCAAGATGGATTCCAGGTACATGCGCTCGCGCTTGGGGTCTTGCTCGAGCAGCGCCAAGCGGGCCCGCAGCATGGCGGTACGTACCTTGGCGGCCTTGCCGGTGGAGTCGCCCTGGCCGGCCTGCTTGGCGGCATGGTCGGCGGCGTCGAGCGCGGCGTGCGCGGCATCGGCATTGAATGGCTTGGCCGCCAGCGCCGATTGAGCCTGCTCGCAGTAGTAGTGCACGATCTGCGGCACGGGTTCATCGGCCAGGCCGTGCAGGGTCTTGACGGCCTCGATGGCACGCGGCCAGTCGTGTTCGGATTCGTAGATGCGGATCAGCGAACGCAGCGCCGGCAACGCGTAGCGGGTATCTTTCATTTGCTCGAAGGCGGCCTCGGCGCGGTCGAGCATGCCTGCCTTGAGGAAATCGTGTGCCAGCTCGTGCTGGGCATGCTCGCGCTCGGTCTCGGGCAGGTCGGAGCGATTCAGCAGGCTCTGGTGCACACGAATGGCGCGCTCCATTTCGCCGCGCCGTCGGAACAGGCTGCCCAGCGCGAAGTGCAATTCGGTGGTCTCGGGATCGAGCTTCGCGACCTCGACAAAGGCGTCGATGGCGCGGTCGGGCTGCTCATTGAGCAGGAAATTCAGACCCCGGAAATATGAGTCGGGCAAGGTACGCGTTTCGCGCAACATCTGCCGGAAATCGAATCGCGCCGCCAGCCAGCCCAGTGCAAAAAGCACAGGCACGAAAATAAGCCACCAAGGTTCAAAATCCACGCTGCGAGCTCTGTAGCGGTCGAAGAAAAATCGGGATGCCGCCGCTTACAGCGGCGACATGGGGGCAATGGCTTCGGGAGCCACGACCGGCTGCGTGCCGTTGGCGGCTGCCTGCAGACGCTCGACTTCGCGGCGCAGGCGCATGGCCTCGCGGCGGCGGCGCATGGCGGCCGGCACGGTCAGCAACAGGCCGAACAGCGTACCCAACACGAAGGTCGCCAACATGACCACGATAAGGGGAACGTCTTGCACGACATAGTCGGCGTAGAACTTGACCGCCACGGGGTCGGTGTTCTTCAGGGCGAACATCAGCACCGCAATGAAAACGAGCAATCGCAGGGCCCAGACGAGGTAGCGCATGACGCATGCTCCAGAGTGTTCGAAATGCTTAATTGTAAGCGTAAGCCGGCTCTGCAAGGCAGCAAATAACGCCATAGGTGTCAGACACACAAGAGGTGTCGGGTAGCGCCGTGTCGAGACGACAGGCGGGCAAAAACAAAGCCCCTTGAAACTCCAAGGGGCTTTGCCTATCGGTGCAGCCTGACGCGGGGCCGCCAGGCCCCGCCGGCGCGCTACATGGCGTGCAAGCCGAGCAGCGTGGGCTGGGCTTCATCCGGCGTGTCGTCGACTTGCGTGTCGGCCAGGCCACCGGCCAGATCGACACGCTCGCGCAGTTCCTTGCCAGCCTTGAAATGCGGCACCTGTTTGCCAGGTACCAGCACTTGCTCGCCCGACTTGGGATTGCGTCCGACACGGGGTGAACGCTGCGACAACGAAAAGCTGCCAAAACCGCGGATCTCGATGCGCTGACCCGAGGCCAGGGCCTGGGTCATTGCATCGAGCATGGTCTTGACGGCGTAATCGGTGTCGCGGGCGGCCAGCTGGGGGTAGCGGGCCGCCAGTGCGGCGATCAGCTCCGACTTGGTCACTATCAGCCGTCGTTGCGCTGTTGATCCAGCTTGGCCTTGAGCAGCGCGCCCAGGTTGGTGGTACCCGAGGAGGCGCTGGCGTCGGACATGCGCTGGATGGTGTCGGCGGTTTCGGCGTTATCGCGTGCCTTGATCGACAACTGGATCGAACGTGTCTTGCGGTCGATGTTGAGGATCATGGCTTCGATGTTCTCGCCCGCCTTCAGCACGGTGGTGGCGTCTTCGACGCGGCCCGACGAAATCTCGGAAGCGCGCAGGTAGCCCTCGACATCGACCGACAGCGTGATGACCGCGCCCTTGGGCTCGACCGACTTGATCACGCCCGGAACCACGGCACCCTTGTCGTAGGTGGCAACGAAGTTGTTGAAGGGGTCGCCTTCCAACTGCTTGATACCCAGCGAGATGCGTTCCTTGTCGGTATCGATGCCCAGCACCACGGCTTCGATCTCGTCGCCCTTCTTGAAGTTGCGCACGGCTTCTTCACCGGTTTCCGTCCAGGACAGGTCGGACAGGTGAACCAGGCCATCGATGCCGCCGGGCAGGCCGACGAACACGCCAAAGTCGGTGATCGACTTGATGGCGCCGCGGACCTTGTCACCACGCTTGAAGTTGGTGGCGAACTCTTCCCAGGGATTCTGGCGGCATTGCTTCATGCCCAGCGAGATGCGGCGACGGTCTTCGTCGATTTCCAGGACCATGACTTCGACTTCTTCGCCCAGGGTAACAACCTTGCGCGGATCGACGTTCTTGTTGGTCCAGTCCATTTCGGAGACGTGCACCAGACCTTCGATGCCGGCTTCCACTTCGACGAACGCGCCGTAGTCGGTCAGGTTGGTAACCTTGCCGAACAGGCGGGTGCCTTGCGGATAGCGGCGGGCCAGGCCCACCCACGGATCTTCGCCCAGCTGCTTGACGCCCAGCGAGACGCGGCTCTTTTCCTGGTCGAACTTGAGAACCTTGGCTTCGACTTCCTGGCCCACTTGCAGGACTTCGGAAGGATGACGGACACGGCGCCAGGCCATGTCGGTGATGTGCAGCAGGCCGTCGATACCACCCAGGTCTACGAACGCGCCGTAGTCGGTGATGTTCTTGACCACGCCCTTGACCACGGCACCTTCGTGCAGGGTTTCAAGCAGCTTCTGGCGCTCTTCGCCCATGCTGGCTTCCAGCACCTGGCGGCGCGACAGCACGACGTTGTTGCGCTTGCGGTCGAGCTTGATGACCTTGAATTCGAGGGTCTTGCCTTCGTACGGGGTGGTGTCCTTGACAGGACGCAGGTCGACCAGCGAGCCCGGCAGGAACGCGCGGATGCCGTTGGTCATGACGGTCAGGCCGCCCTTGACCTTGCCGGTGATGGTGCCGGTTACCAGTTCGCCATTTTCAAGGGCTTTTTCGAGTTGCAGCCAGGCCGACAGGCGCTTGGCGCGGTCGCGCGACAGGATGGTGTCGCCGTAGCCGTTTTCCAGGGAATCGATGGCCACCGAGACGAAATCGCCAGGTTGCACTTCGAGTTCGCCCTGGTCGTTCAGGAATTCTTCCAGGGGAATCAGAGCCTCGGACTTCAGGCCGGCGTTGACGACGACAAAGTTGTGGTCGACGCGCACGACTTCGGCGCTGATGACTTCGCCGGACTTCATGTCCTGGCTCTTGAGGCTTTCTGCGAAGAGGTCGGCGAAGCTTTCGCCGCCGGTGGCGGGGGTGGAAACGGAAGACATGGGGTTGAAATCCATTGGGCCGAAATGGCCGTTAAAAACACACCGAAGCGGATTGCCCGCGACAGTGGAGTGGGTGAACCTGCCAGGGCTCGCCAGCCCCGGGCACTTGCCCGGAAACTACGAACCGTCGCCAGGGACGGAAATTTTCCAGAAATCGAGCACCGCCTGCACCGTTTGCTCGATGGTCAGGTAAGACGAATCGAGCACGTGCGCATCGGCTGCTGGCACGAGAGGCGCCGCGCTGCGCTGTGTATCGCGCGCATCGCGTTCACGCATATCGCGCAAAAGGTCGGTTAGATTAGCAGAAATTCCCTTTTCGATCAACTGCTTACAGCGCCTTTCAGCACGGGCCTCGACATCGGCCACCAGAAAGACCTTCACGGCCGCGTCCGGGAACACCACCGTGCCCATGTCGCGGCCATCGGCCACTAGCCCGGGCGGCACCCGAAACGCCCGCTGGCGCTCGAGCAGCGCCTGCCGCAGGGCCGGATACGCGGCGATGCGCGAAGCGAAATTACCGACCCGCTCCTGGCGGATGGCCTCGCCCACCTCGGCGCCCTCCAGATAGATGTGGCGACCCTCGAAACGGGCGTCCAGATCGCGCGCCACGCGGGCAACCCCGGCCTCGTCCTCGGCGGCCAGGCTGCGGTTCAGCGCCGCCAGCGCGGTCAGCCGGTACAGCGCCCCGCTATCGAGTACGGCCCAGCCCAGCGCCTTGGCTACCCGATGGGCCACGGTGCCTTTGCCCGAGGCCGTGGGGCCATCGATGGCGATGACGGGTACGGGAGCTGCGGGCGACAGCGAGGAGTCAGTCGTCATGGTGATCGATGGCAGGGGCCGGCCCGGAGACCAGGCCGGCGTAGACGTCGAAATAATCGGGGAAGGTCTTGCTGACGCAACCCGGATCGAGGATGCGCACGGCAGCCGGCCCAAAAGCCGCCAGCGAGAAACACATGGCCATGCGGTGATCGTCCCAGGTCCCGATATGGGCGTCGCGCCAGCCATCATGCGCCGGCGGCGTGACGCGCAGCCAGTCGGGCCCGGACTCGACGCCGGCGCCCAGCTTGGCCAATTCGATATGCATGGCGTGGATGCGATCGGTTTCTTTGACGCGCCAGCTACCGATGTTGCGCAGGCGGCAAGGCCCGTCGGCATACAGTGCCAGCGCGGCCGCCGTCATGGCGGCATCGGGAATCAGGTTGAAATCGGTGTCGAATGCCTTCAGGCGGCCGCCCTGGTCTACCCGTATGCCGCGCGCCTCGATCCAGTCCGGGCCGTAGCCTACCTGCACGCCCATGTCGGCCAGGGTACGGGCAAAGGCCACGTCTCCCTGGATACTGTCGGCCCCTACGCCCGTAACCCGCACAGGGCCGCCGCCGATGGCGCCCAGCGCCAGGAAATATGAAGCCGACGAGGCATCGCCCTCGACCGCGATGGCGCCGGGGCTGCGATAAGCGGCGCCGGCCGGGATGGTGAAACTGCGCCAGCCGTCGCGCCGTACCTGCACGCCATAGCGAGCCATCAGGTTGAGGGTGATTTCGATGTACGGCTTGGAAATCAGGTCGCCCACCACCTCGATGACCACGGGACGGTCGCTGGCCTGCGCCAGCACCGGCGCGGCCAGCAGCAGAGCAGTCAGGAACTGGCTGGATACGGCGCCTTGCACGCGCACCGGCGAGTCGGCTTGAATCCGCCCGGCGCCGATGGCCAGGGGCGGATAGCCTTCCTGGCCCTGGTATTGGACCTGGGCGCCCCACTGCCGTAGCGCGTCGACCAGGTCGCCAATCGGGCGCTCGTGCATGCGCGGCACGCCCGACAGCCGGTAATGCCCTTCCATCAGTGCCAGCGCCGCAGTCAGCGGCCGGAACGCCGTACCGGCGTTGCCCAGGAACAAATCGGCCTGCTTTACCGGAAAGCGGCCCGCACCCGTAACGGCCACGCGGCCCGCGCCGGCCTCGGCCAGGTCGACGCCCAATTGGCGCAGCGCAGCCAGCATCACGCGGGTATCGTCCGAATCGAGCAGGCCCGATATGTCGGTGCGCCCTGCCGCCAGCGCAGCGAGCAGCAGCACGCGGTTCGAAATGCTCTTCGAACCTGGCAGGGCGACCTGGCCACGCGCCAGCCGGGCACGGGGCAGGTCGAGAAAAGGCTGTCCGGTCATGGCAGAACCTACTCCTTGCGCCAGTTGCGGCGCGCCTGGGCAGCGCGGCCCAGCAATGCCTCGAGCGCATCGCCATCGCCATCGGCCATGGCGCGTTCGATGTCGTCCAGCACGGCCCGCACCGCCGCCAATTCGCCGCCCAGCGCCGTGCGATTGGACAGGAAAATATCGCGCCACATTTCGGGCGACCCGGCCGCGATGCGAGTGAAATCCCGGAATCCCGAGCCCGCCAGAGCCAGCCGCCCCGCCGCATCGTCGGCGGCGGCCACCTGGGCCATGTACGCCGCTGCAAGCAAGTGCGGCATATGGCTGACCGAGGCCAGTACACGGTCGTGCGCGTCGGCATCCATGTCAATGACGCGGGCACCACAAGCCTGCCACAAGTTGCGCACGCAGGCGACCCCGGCCGGCGTATTCTCGGGCAATGGGGTCAGAATGACGGTGCGGTGGCGGTACAGCAATGCGTCGGCCGCCTCGGGCCCGCTGCGCTCACCGCCGGCAATGGGATGGCCGGGCACGAACTGGCCGACGCGCTCGCCCAGGGCGGAACGCGCGGCCGCTACGACTTCTGCCTTGGTGCTGCCTGCATCGGTCAGCAACGTGTCGGCGCGCAGGTAAGGAGCCAATTGTGCCAGTATGGCCCCCAGGCCGCCCACCGGCGTGGCCAGCAGGATGACGTCGGCCTGCGCCGCCGCTTCCTGGGGGGTCGCGGCGGCATCGATCAAACCCAATTCCTGGGCTCGCGCCAACGATTGTGTATTGCGGCCCACGCCCAGCACGCGCCCCACCTGGCCGGCCCGGCGCAAGGCCAGCGCGGCCGAGCCGCCGATCAGGCCGACCCCGATCACCGCCAGGACAGGAATCAGGGGGCCATCGGCCGCCTGCATCTCGTTGCCGGTCGCTGCCGACGTCATGCGGCCAGGACGTCAGCGAGCGCGGCAATGAACCGCTGGTTTTCTTCAGGCAAGCCGATGGTGACGCGCAGCCATTCGGGCAGCCCGTCGCCCGCCACCGGCCGGACGATGACGCCGCGCTTGAGCAGTTCGACATTGACGCGTGGCGCATCGCCCACGTGCACCAGCACGAAATTGCCGTAGCTGGGCACATAGCGCCGCGACAGGCTGTCGAATGCCTCGCACAGTTGCCGCTTGCCTGCCTTGTTCAATTCGTAAGAGCGCGCCAGGTAGTCGGCATCGCCCAGCGCGGCAATAGCGGCCGCCTGGGCCAGCGTGTTCACGTTGAACGGCTGGCGCACCCGGTTGAGCAGGTCGGTCAGGACCGGTTGCGCGACGGCATAGCCCACGCGCAGCCCGGCCAGCCCGTACGCCTTCGAGAACGTGCGCGACACGATCAGGTTGGGGTACTGCCGCACCAGCGCCACGCTGTCGAAGCGCAGTTCCGGGCCCAGGTATTCGTTGTAGGCCTCGTCCAGCACTACCGTGACACGGTCGCCATGCGCCGCGTGCACGCGCTTCAGGAAAGCCGCTACCTCGGTGCCCGGCACGAAGGTTCCCGTGGGGTTATTGGGGTTGGCAATGAAAAGCAGCCGGGTGTCGTCCGCGATGGCCTCGAACATGGCGTCCAGGTCATGGCCATGGTCGCGCGCCGGCACCTGGATGTGGCGCGCGCCGCGTGCCTGGGTAGCCAGGCGGTAGACCGCGAACGAATGCTGCGCATAGACGGCCGACGCGCCCGGTTCGAGCAGCGCCAGCGCGGCGATTTCAAGAATGTCGTTCGAGCCGTTGCCCAGCGTGATCCAACTCATGGGCACGCCATAGCGTCCAGCCAGCGCGGCCTTCAGATCAAAGCCGTTGGGATCGGGATACCGGGCCAGCGTACCGGCCGCGGCCTCCAGCGCGCGACGCGCCGATTCGGGCATGCCCAGCGGATTTTCATTGGAAGCCAGCTTGACGATGCTGGCCGGGTCCAGGCCGAATTCGCGGGCCAGTTCTTCGATGGGCTTGCCAGCCTGGTAAGGCGCAATGGCGCTGACGTGGGCGGGAGCAGTCAACGGCTTGATAGCGGTAGTCATGGCGGTGCGGGTACGCGTGGAAGGTTACTGCGCCGGGTACGAACCCAGCACCTTGATGAAAGCAACTTGCGCCTGCAGGTCGGCCAATGCGCGAGCCACCTGGGGATCGTCGCGATGGCCCTGCACATCGACGTAAAAATAGTATTCCCACTGCCCGGTGCGGGCGGGCCGCGATTCAAAGCGGGTCATGGACACGCCATTGGCCGCCAGGGGCGCCAGCATGTCGTAGACGGCCCCCGCGCGATTGGGTACCGCCAGGATCAGGCTGGTCTTGTCCCGGCCGCTGGACAGCGGCTGGATATCGCCCACCGCCAGGAAACGCGTGCGGTTGTTGGGGTCGTCTTGAATACCGGCCGCCACGATTTGCAGATTCCAGGCGGGTGCGGCGCTTTCGCCAGCGATGGCGGCAATGGCGGGGTTGCCGGCGGCCACGCGGGCGGCCTCGGAATTGCTGGCTTCGGCGACCCGGTCCAGGCCGGGATAATGACGGTTCAGCCAGGCCTGGCATTGGGCCAGCGCCTGAGGATGCGCGGCCACGGTGGTAATACCGTCCATCGAGCCCGATTGGGTCATCAGGCAATGGCGGATATCGAGCGAGCGCTCGCCCAGTATCTTCAGCGGCGTATTGAGCAGCAGGTCGAGGTTGCGGTTGACCGCGCCCTCGGTGGAATT
Source organism: Bordetella sp. (assembly GCA_035628955.1). Taxonomy (GTDB): domain Bacteria; phylum Pseudomonadota; class Gammaproteobacteria; order Burkholderiales; family Burkholderiaceae_B; genus Bordetella_A. The sequence goes on along the minus strand of DASPIV010000013.1, from coordinate 8,327 downwards.
CTCCACCGGCACCATGCCCACTTCGGCCTGCCCCGCTTCGACGGCACGGAACACTTCGTCGAAAGACGAACAGGGCAACGGCTGCACGGCATGGCCAAAATGTTCTAGCGCCGCCTGCTCGGAAAACGAGCCGCGCGGACCCAGGTAAGCAACGGTCATGCCGCGCTCCAGGCCTCGGCACGCCGAAATGATTTCGGTCCAGACCGACGCCACCGCATCGCGCGGGAAAGGCCCGGGATTCATCTGCTGCAGGCGCCGGATGACTTCGGCCTCGCGCTCGGGGCGCAATACCGGACCGTCGGCTGCGGCGGCGTGCTTGACCTCGCCGACATCGAGCGCGGCCCGGGCACGCTGCGACAGCAACTCAAGAATCTGTGCATCGATAGCGTCGATGCGCTCGCGCAGCGGCTTGAGCCGGTCTTGCAGGGAATCAACCATGGCGGCGCTCGAAGTCTTGCAGGTAGTCGACCAGCGCCCGCACGCCATCGAGCGGCATGGCGTTGTAAATGGAGGCACGCATGCCGCCCACGCTTTTGTGCCCCTTGAGCTGCGTCAGCCCGGCCGCCTCGGCACCCTGCAGGAAGGCGTCGTTGAGCGATTCGTCGTGCAGCACGAAGGGTACGTTCATGCGTGAGCGCGCCGGCGCGTGTACCGGGTTGCGATAGAAACCGGTACCGTCCAGGTAGCCGTACAGCAGGTCGGCCTTGGCGCGATTGGCGGCTTCCATGCCGGCCACACCCCCCTGCGCCTTGACCCACTTGAATACCAGGCCGGCGACGTAAATGGCGAATGCCGGCGGCGTGTTGTAGCGCGAATGCTCGGCCGCCACGTTGGCATAGTCGAAGGCCGACGGGCAGATCGGCAAAGCCTTGCCGATGAGATCGCGCCGGGCCACCACCATGGTGACGCCGGCCGGGCCGGCGTTCTTCTGCGCGCCGGCGAACAGCAGGCCGGTACGCGTGATATCCATGGGACGCGACAGGAAGTGCGACGAGGCATCGACCACCAGCGGCACATCTGGTGCGCCCAGCGCAGCCAGATCGGGCCAGTCGGTGAACTCGACGCCGTGAATCGTCTCGTTGCTGCAGAAATGCAGATAGGCCGCCCCGGGGCGGACTTGCCATGTATCGACCGGAGGCACCCAGGTCCAGGGCGCCTGCTCGCGGCCGCCGATGCTGGCCGGCGCACCGCTGCTGGCGGCGACATGGGTATCGCCGTAGCGGCCAGCTTCTTTGTGCGAGCGCGTGGACCAGTGGCCCGTAAGTACGAAATCGGCCGCCGGACTGCCGCGCCGGCCAATCAGGTTCATGGGCACGATGGCGTTTTCGCCCAGCCCGCCGCCCTGCATGAACATCACCACATAGTCGGCCGGCACACCCAGCAGATCGCGCAGATCGGCTTCGGCCTGATCGCAGATCTGCACGAAGTGCTTGCCGCGATGGCTCATTTCCATCACGGACATGCCGCTGCCGTTCCAGTCGAGCATTTCGTCGGCAGCTTGCTGCAACACCGCTTCAGGCAAGGCCGACGGGCCTGCCGAGAAGTTCCAGGGACGGGCCATTATTGCTCCGTGGGTTCAGTCGGTTCGGACGAAGCGCCCGGCTCGCCGCCTTCGGCATCCGGGGCTTCGGATTCTTCTTCGTCGACATCGGCGTCGCTTTCCACGACGCGCCGCACGCCTGACAGGGTGCTGCCGTCATCGACGCTGATCAACGTGACACCCTGCGTGGCGCGGCCCATTTCGCGGATTTCGCTGACGCGGGTGCGCACCAGCACGCCGCCTGTGGTGATCAGCATGATTTCGTCGGACGGCATCACCAGCACGGCGCCCACCACTTTGCCGTTGCGCGACGTAGTATGGATGGCGATCATGCCCTTGGTGCCGCGGCCATGGCGGGTGTATTCGGCGATGGACGTGCGCTTGCCATAGCCATTTTCAGTAGCGGTCAGCACGCTCTGCGATTCGTCGCCGGCCACCAGCAGCGCAATGACGCTCTGGCTGTCTTCAAGCGTCATGCCGCGCACGCCGCGGGCGTTGCGGCCCATGGGGCGCACATCGTTCTCGTCGAAGCGCACGGCCTTGCCGGCATCGGAGAACAGCATGACATCGTGCGTGCCGTCGGTAAGATCGGCGCCGATGAGGTAGTCGCCCTCATCGAGGCCCACGGCGATGATGCCGGCCTTGCGCGGATTCGAGAAATCCGACAGCGGGGTCTTCTTGACGGTGCCACGCAAGGTGGCCATGAAGACGTAGGTGTCGTCGCTGAATTCCTTGACGGGCAGCACCACGGTGATTTTCTCGCCGTCGGCCAACGGGAACATATTGACGATAGGCCTGCCGCGCGACCCGCGCGTACCCTGCGGCACTTCCCAGACCTTCAGCCAGTACACTCGGCCGCGGTCGGAGAAGCACAACAGGTAGTTGTGCGTGTTGGCGATGAAGAGCTGGTCGATCCAGTCGTTTTCCTTCATGGCCGTGGCCTGCTTGCCGCGCCCGCCGCGCTTTTGCGAACGGTACTCGGACAGCGGCTGGCTCTTGATATAGCCGGTATGCGACAGCGTGACCACCATGTCGGTGGGCGTGATCAGGTCTTCGGTGTCGAGTTCGGTGGCATTGAATTCAATGTCCGAACGGCGCGTGTCCTTGGTACCGGTGGAGAACTCGGCCTTGATGGCCTGCAGTTCGTCGCTGATGATGGTGGTGATGCGCTCGGGCTTGGCCAGGATATCGAGCAGGTCGGCAATCGTGGCCATCACGTCTTTGTATTCGCCGACGATCTTGTCCTGCTCGAGCCCGGTCAGGCGCTGCAGGCGCATGTTCAGGATCTCCTGCGCCTGCGTATCGCTCAGGCGGTACATGCCATCGCCTTGCAGGCCGAAGCTTTCGTGCAGGTCGTCGGGGCGGAACGCCGCCCGCCCGCCGGGCGTGTCGCCATCGGCGCGCGACAGCATCTCGCGCACCAGCGACGAATCCCACGAACGCGACATCAGTTCCTGGCGCGCCACCGGTGGCGTGGGCGCAGCCTTGATGATGGTGATGAAATCGTCGATGTTCGCCAGCGCCACGGCCAGGCCTTCGAGCACATGGCCGCGCTCGCGCGCCTTGCGCAGCTGGAACACAGTACGGCGCGTCACCACTTCGCGGCGATGCTGCAGGAAATAGCTGATCAGCTGCTTCAGGTTCAGCAGGCGCGGCTGGCCGTCGACCAGCGCCACCAGGTTCATCCCGAAGGTGTCCTGCAGCTGGGTGTTCTTGTACAGGTTATTGAGTATGACCTCGGGCACTTCGCCCCGCTTGAGTTCAATGACCAGACGCATGCCGTCTTTGTCGGACTCGTCGCGGATGTCGGAGATTCCTTCGATCTTCTTCTCGTTGACCAGCTCGGCGATGCGTTCTTGCAGCGTTTTCTTGTTGACCTGGTAGGGGATGGCATCGACCACGATGGCCTGCCGGTTGCCCTTTTCCATGTCTTCGAAGTGGGTCTTGGCGCGCATGACGACGCGGCCACGGCCCGTGCGATAGCCTTCGCGCACGCCCGACATGCCGTAGATGATGCCGCCGGTGGGGAAATCAGGCGCCGGGATGATTTCGATCAGTTCATCGATAGAACACCCGGGATTGCGCAGGCAATACAGGCAGCCGTCGACCACTTCCTGCAGGTTGTGCGGCGGAATATTGGTGGCCATGCCCACTGCGATGCCCGAGCTGCCGTTGACCAGCAGGTTGGGCAGGCGCGAGGGCAACAGCAGCGGCTCTTGTTCGCTGCCATCGTAGTTGGGCCCGAAATCGACGGTTTCCTGGTCGATGTCGGCCAGCAATTCGTGGGCGATCTTGGCCAGACGCACTTCGGTGTAGCGCATGGCCGCGGCGCTGTCGCCGTCGATGGAACCGAAGTTCCCCTGGCCGTCGACCAGCATGTAGCGCATGGAGAAATCCTGGGCCATGCGCACGATGGTGTCGTATACGGACTGGTCTCCGTGCGGGTGGTATTTACCGATGACGTCCCCGACAATACGCGCCGACTTCTTGTAGGCACGATTCCAGTCGTTATTGAGCTCGTGCATCGCGTAGAGCACGCGCCGGTGCACAGGCTTCAGGCCATCGCGCACATCCGGCAGCGCCCGGCCCACGATTACGCTCATTGCGTAATCCAGGTAACTGCGGCGCATCTCTTCTTCCAGCGATACCGGAAGCGTCTCCTTGGCGAAGGAATCCATATATATAGCGACTGACTCTAATGAAGAGAAACCCGGGCTGGGTAAACAGGAAATTCTATCATCCGATTGTCAGATGGCTCCCGGGGCACGATCCCCATGCGTTGTTGGGGCCAGCCAGATCGGGCGATTGCCACCCTGTTGCCAAAAACCAACATCCCTGCCATCCACAGAGAAGAAAAGATCATATCCAGCATCAATGCGCCTTTCGAAGGCAGCCAAAGGTCATCAAATGCCTTAAGATTGTTTCCAGCACGCAGGAGACCCAGTAGCGATCCTTTGAACCTTTTCTGGGCGTTGCTATACTGGCCCCGTTTTCCTGATATGCGGCGGGGGTTCGCTGCGAGTCACTTATCCAGCTTCAAGCTCAACGAGGAGAAACATGAACAAACCCTCCAAATTCGCTCTGGCGCTCGCCTTCGCTGCCGTTACGGCTTCCGGTGCAGCTTCCGCGCAAACCGTGGACAACTGGCGTAATCCGTTCGGCGACGTGTGGATGAACGGCACGAATGAACTGTGCTGGCGCGATGCCTTCTGGACCCCGGCGACCGGTATCCCCGGCTGCGACGGTGTGCCGGTTGCTCAAGCACCCGCTGCCAAGCCGATGCCGATGGCAACCAAGGTTGTCTTCAACGCCGACACGTTCTTCGATTTCGACAAGTCGACCCTGAAGCCGGAAGGCCGTCAGCTGCTGCAGCAAGTTGCTCAGCAATCCCAGGGCATCGACCTCGAAACCATCATCGCCGTCGGCCACACCGACTCGATCGGTACCGAAGAGTACAACCAGGGTCTGTCCGAGCGCCGCGCCGCTTCGGTCAAGGCCTACCTGGTCAGCCTGGGTGTGGACCCCAACCGCATCTACACGGAAGGCAAGGGCGAACTGCAGCCCATCGCCTCCAACAAGACGCGTGAAGGCCGTGCCCAGAACCGCCGCGTTGAAATCGAAGTCGTGGGTAGCCGCCGTTAATTGACGCGCTAACCGCTACAATGAAGGGCCTCGCACTGCGAGGCCCTTTTTTTCATCCCGGCGCGGCCGCGCCCTGCTGCCCATGACAACCCAGACCTCTGCATCCACCCGCACCGGCGTCAACGCCGACCAGGCCGAGCTGGACAAGTTCGCCGCCCTGGCTGCCCGCTGGTGGGACCCCGAAAGTGAATTCAAGCCGCTGCACGCCATCAACCCGCTGCGACTAGGCTGGATACAGGAATACGCCGGCAGCTTGGCGGGCAAGGCGGTATTGGATGTCGGCTGCGGCGGCGGCATCCTGTCCGAAAGCATGGCCGTGGCCGGCGCCCGCGTCACCGGCATCGACCTGGCCGAACGTTCGCTGAAGATCGCCCGCCTGCATGGCCTGGAATCGGGCGTCCAGGTGGAATACCGCGCCGTGCCAGTGGAAGAGCTGGCCGTCGAGCAGCCCGAACGCTACGACGTCGTGACCTGCATGGAAATGCTCGAGCACGTGCCCGACCCCGGCTCGATCGTGCGGGCCTGCGCGGCCCTGGCCAAGCCCGGCGGCTGGGTGTTTTTCTCGACCCTGAACCGCAACGCCAAATCGTTCCTGTACGCCATCATCGGCGCCGAGTACGTGTTGCGCCTGCTGCCGCGCGGCACCCACAGCCACGACCAGTTCATCAAGCCCAGCGAACTGGCCGGGGCTGCCCGCCAGGCCGGCCTGCAGCCCTCGGGCATGCGCGGCATGGAATACAACCCCATCACCCAGGCCTACAGCCTGTCTGACGATACTTCGGTGAACTACCTGATGGCCACCCGCAAATGAGCGCGCTGATTCTGTTCGACTTCGACGGCACCCTGGCCGATACCGCCCCTGACCTTGCGGCGGCGGCAAATCGCCAGCGCACACGGCGCGACATGGAGCCCCTGCCCTATGAAACCCTGCGCCCGGTGGCGTCGCAGGGCGCACGCGGCCTGCTGCGCGTCGCGCTGGGCCTGCTGCCTGACAACCCTGGCTACGAGGCCGCCCGGCTGCAGTTCCTGGAAGACTATGCGGCCAACTCCACGGTGCATAGCCGCCTGTTTCCCGGCATCGCCGCCTTGCTGGACGGCATACGCGCCCGTGGACTGGCCTGGGGCATCGTTACCAACAAGGTCACCCACCTGACCCTGCCCATCGTGGAATTCCTGGACCTGACACGCCACAGCGCGGTGTTGGTGTGCGGCGACACCACCGAGCATGCCAAGCCACATCCGGCACCGCTGCTGCATGCCGCCCGCGAAGCCGGCTATGCCACCGACCGCTGCGTGTACGTGGGCGACGACCTGCGCGACATCCAGGCGGCCCATGCGGCCGGCATGCCCGCGGTGGCCGCGGCCTACGGTTACCTGGGACAAGACGAGAACATCACTACCTGGGCGGCCGAGGCATGTGCCGACACGCCGGACGGACTCTGGGACGCAATCGCGCCCCTGCTGCCGCGCGGCACCCTCTAGCGCCACATCCTCGAATCGGACGGGATGGGCCGGCAGATCGCTGGCCCACTCACTGTTCGCTTGGCGTGAACAGTCATGCCGAATATGCCATCTTTATCCCGCGGATAGGCTGCAGTAGAGTTCAGGCCTGATGCACTGTTCGTGCCGCCCGGCCCGCCGCCCTCTCTCGGCGTGGTCCGGTCCCCGGCACCCGCCCGGCCTGGCCCGGGACGCACTCCCAACCTTCCTGACCCGCGCATTGCGCGCGGCGCTACTGCGCCGCGCTCCAGGAGTTCCATGCTATTGCCCATCTTGCTGCTCTCGACAGCCGGCTTCACCATTCTGACGACGGAGTTCCTGATCGTCGGCCTGCTACCCCCGCTGGCGCGCGACCTGCATGTGTCGGTGTCCCAGGCAGGCCTGCTGGTGACGCTGTTCGCCTTTACGGTGGCCGCCACAGGCCCGCTGCTGACCGCCTTGATGACCAACGTGGACCGCAAGCGGCTGTTCATTGGCGTGCTGGTACTGTTTGGCATCTCGAACGCGGTGGCCGCGCTGGCGCCCAACATCGGCATCATGGCGCTGGCGCGCTTCGTGCCCGCCCTGGCCCTGCCCGTGTTCTGGTCATTGGCCAGCGCCACGGCGGTCGAACTGGCCGGACCGGCACACGCCGGCCGGGCCATCTCGATGGTGGCCTTCGGCATCGTGGCCGCCACCGTATTCGGTATCCCTATCGGCGTGCTCATTTCCGATGCTTACGGATGGCGCACCGCCTTCGGCATCCTGGCAGGCGTGGCTTTCGCCAAGGCGCTGTTGCTGTGGATCTTCTTTCCACGGCCGCCGCGCCACGCGCAGCACATCAAGCTGTCCACCCAGCTACGCCTGCTGCGCAATCCCCGGCTGGTTGGCCATGTGCTGCTGTCGCTGCTGGTCTTCACCGGCATGTTCACCGCCTATACCTATCTGGCCGACATGCTGGAACGGCTTGCCGGCTTCAATGGCCAATGGGTGGGCTGGTCGATGATGGCATTCGGCGCCATCGGCCTGTTCGGCAACTGGGCCGGCGGCCGGCTGGCCGACCGCAGCGCCCTGGGCGCGACGCTGCTGTTCTCGGCCCTGATGGCCGCTGGCCTGGCAGTACTGGGGCCGGTGATGCGCAGCCCCGGACTGTTAGCCGTGGCGCTGGGCACCTGGGGCATCGCCCAGGCGGCGCTGTTCATCGTATGCCACGTCCGCGTGATGAAATCCGCCCCCGAGGCGCCCGCGTTCGCCGCATCGCTGAATATATCGGGCGCCAACACCGGTATCGGCATCGGCGCGCTCGTGGGGGGCTATGTCATCGACCACCATGGCCTGGCTACGCTGGGCCTGGCGGCGGCCGGCATCGTACTCGCAGCCATCGGCCTGGGCGCCCTGCTGGCCGCCGCCCGGCCGCCGGCACGGGCAATGCCGCAACAACCTTGCGCCAATGCCTGAAGGCTGACTATAAGAGCCATTCAGAGTACAATAGAAGTACTTGGGGCCGATCCGGATTCGACGTGGGTCGCGAAGCAACTCAGGGCATGCCGAGCACCAGTTCGCTCGTTAAACCACTGGAAACACTACAAACGCCAACGACGAGCGTTTCGCTCTCGCCGCTTAAGCGGTGAGCCGCTGCACTGATCTGTCCTTGGGTCAGGCGGGG
>DASPIV010000012.1:0-3133 GCA_035628955.1 Bordetella sp. | reverse complement strand
CGAAAACAAGTCCGTAATGTGAACTCTTGATTGGATCGCCTGGTGAATGTGGGCACAATTGGATCGATCAATGCGTCCACTATGTAGACCATCGACAACTACACAAGGCCGGACCACCGGCAAGGAGACCCCATGACCGAGCCCAGCCCCGCTGATGCCAAGGCGGCCCCCGGTACGCAATCGCTGCAGCGTGCCGTTGCGCTGCTGCGCATCATTGCGGTCAACAACCGTGCCGGCAGCCGCCTGGTCGAGTTGTATCGCCGTACCGGGCTGGAGCGCCCCACGGTGCACCGGTTGCTGCAAGGCATGGTCGCCGAGAAACTGATCCGGCAGGATACGCTGACCAAGCGCTACTACCTGGGCAGCCTGACTTACGAATTGGGGTTGGCCGCCGCACCCAAAGTCGCCATGCGCGATATCTGCCTGCCTTATCTGGATGCCGTTGCGGAACACACAGGCGACACAGTATTCCTGACCGTGCGTTCGGGCTTCGACGGAATCTGCGTGGCGCGCGCCGACGGCTCTTTCCCTATCAAGATGTTCGTGCATGATGTGGGCCGGCATCGCCCGCTGAACGTCGGCGCCAGCGGCCTGGCCCTGATGAGCGCGCTGCCCGACGACGAGATCGACCGCATCTGCCGCATCAATGTCGAGCGCACGCGCCGCAAGAACCCCCGCTTCACTGAAGCCGCGTTGCGGGCCAGTATCGAGAGCACGCGTCGCCGCGGGTATGCCACCAATAAAGTGATGGACGAGCCGCCGGTGCATTCCGTCGGCATGGTGATCCGGTCGCCGGACGGCACACCCGCGGCCGGCGTCAGTGTATCGACGCTGGCATCGCGCCTGGGCCAGGACCGCCTTGAAATGGTGGTGCGTTGTCTGAACGACGCAGTGTCGGCGATCGAGGCGGACCTGCGCAACTATGTCGATCGGGACCGCGTGCCTTATGCCATGCCCAGCCTGGCGCTGGTCTGAAGTGTACGCGCACATGCGCCGCGTCCAGTATGCGGACTGGCCGCCAGGCAATGCAACGCGCTCGCTGCGCGGCAAACCCGTGATTTGCCAGGAATCCCACAACGTGGACTCGTATCTGCGCATAGCGCCGGCAAGCTGATCGAGACGCCGATGGGCGCGCTTAGACTGCGGACAGCCTGAACCGGATGGCCGGCCGGTTTCAAGAAAATATTGATGTCCGCACTGTTTGAGGAGACACGCCCATGCTGAACCACCGCCTGTTTGGAACCCGCTTCGTACGCCGCGCCGCCGCGGCCCTGATGCTCGCGGCATTTACCCTGCCAGCCATGGCCGAGTATCCCGCCGACCGTCCGGTCCAGTTCATTTCACCCTATGCGGCCGGCGGCGCCAATGATTTCCTGACGCGCCTCATGGCCCGCTATATGGGCGAAGAGATGAAGGCCAATATCGTGGTCGACAACAAGAGTGGCGCCAACGGCATGATCGGCGCCGCCTACGTCGCCAAGGCCCAACCGGATGGCTATACCCTGCTGATGGGCAACAGCGCCACGCACGGCACGAATCCTACGCTGTACAAGAAGCAGCCCTACGACGCCGGCGAGGACTTCACGCCGGTGGCCATGGTGGCCTCGGTGCCTATCGTGATGGTGGTCAACGCCGGCCTGGGCATCGACAACGTCGAAGAACTGCTGCAATACGGCAAGCAGCACCGGTTGTCGTTCGGTAGCAGCGGCGTGGGCGGCACCGGCCACCTGACCGGCGAAGCCTTCAAGGCCGCCACGGGCCTGGACATGGTCCATGTGCCGTACAAGGGCGATAGCCCCGCGGTGACCGATGCCATGGGCGGCCAGGTCGATCTGGCTTTCGTGGGCACGGCTTCGGCCACTGCCCAGCAATCGTCGGGCAGGATCAAGATCCTGGCCGTGGCTCATCCGAACCGCGCGCGCGCGCTGCCGGACGTGCCCACGATGGCCGAAGCCGGCTTTCCAGGGCTGGAGTTTTCGCAGTGGTATGCCCTGTTCGCTCCGGCCGGGACCCCCGCGGCCGTGGTGGCGCAACTGAACGCGGCGAACAAGGCGGCCCTGGCCAATCCGGAAGTGCAAAAAAGCCTGGACGCCCAATCCGCCGAAGGCACCTACCGCACACCCGAACAGCTCAAGGCTTTCTACCAGTCCGAGATCAAGCGCTTTGGCGACCTGATCCGGAAGTTGAACCTCTCTACCCAATGACCGCCCATGAACACTGAGCCGCTGATCCCCTCGCAAGAGCCGCAATCCCGGTTCGCGAAACTGGACTTCGAGGTTCCCGACGGGGCTTGCGATACGCATGCCCACATTTTTGGCCCAACAGAACGTTATAGGCTGGATCCGTTACGCACCTTCGACCCGCCGCGCGCCGGCATCGACGAGTATCGCGGCATGCTGCGGACGCTGGGCCTGCAGCGCGCCGTCATCGTCCATTCTGCAGCGTACGGCACCGACATTTCGGCCACCCGCGACGCACTGGCGGCCGCCAACGGCGCATGGCGCGGTATTGCACTGGTCAGCTCCGAAGTCACCGAACAGGCGCTTGCCGACATGCACGCCGTCGGGTTTCGCGGCGCCCGCTTCAACCTTATCTATGGTACGCAGACCGATCTGGACGGTATCGAGCAGGTGGCGCGCCGTATCGCGGATTGGGGCTGGCATATTCAGCTGCTCGTCGACGCTCGGCGGCTGTGCGAACTACTGCCTTTCCTGGCCAAGCTTCCCGTACCGGTGGTTTTCGACCACATGGGCCGCATGCCAACTTCGGCGAGCATCCACGACCCCGGCTTTCGGGCATTGCTCGGCCTGCTTGAACAGCGGCGCTGCTGGGTCAAGCTGTCCGGCGCCAACCGAATGGGTGACCCGACGCCGCCGTACGCCAGCGTGGTCCCCTTCGCGCGGGCCCTGGTGGCCTGCGGTGCCGATCAATTGGTATGGGGCAGCGACTGGCCGCACGTGCGCGAGCCCGGAGTCATTCCGAATGACGGCGATCTTTTGAACCTATTGCTCGAATGGGTTCCGGACAAGGCCCAGCGCGATGCCATTCTGGCGGACAACCCGGCACGCTTGTACGGGTTTGGCGAATAACTGCACAACGGAGACAAGAAAATGTTGAAGACATTGGTAATGGG
>DASPIV010000011.1:0-5158 GCA_035628955.1 Bordetella sp. | reverse complement strand
CAGTCCAACCTGATCATGTGTTCGCAACGCAGCGTCGGCGAGTTCGATCGTATTGCGCGGCAAGCCGAGTCGCTGGGCCTGCGCCAGACGACACGGAATTTCAAGATGGCGCGCGTGCTGGCCTGCCCGCTCGAAGGGCGTGGCGTGTTGGCACTGCGCGACAAGGCCAGTGGCGCCATCCATTTGCACCTTTCGACGCAGCGCCCCCACTTGATACGCAGCTTCGTGGCCGAGCAGCTACCTGATCTGCGTGAAAGCGATTTGCGTGTCATCGTGCCCGATGTAGGCGGCGGCTTTGGCTCCAAGAGCAATCTTTATCCCGAAGAAGTCCTGTTGACAGCGCTGGCGATGGAGCTGGATCGCCCCGTGCGCTGGATAGAAGACCGATACGAACATTTTGTGGCCAGCAACCACAGCCGGCAGCATGACCAGCGGATTACCGCGTACTTCGATCGCGGCGGACGGATCCACGCCATCGATGCGAGCTTCATCGTCGACGGCGGCGCATACTGTGCCAAGACATCCACGGGCGCCATCGAAGCCAATATGGCGGCCAATGTCATGCTTGGCCCCTATGACATTCGCCATTACCGGTACGAGGCCATCAGCATCTACACGAACAAGAGCCCGATGGGTCCCTATCGCGGCGTAGGGCGTCCGGGCGGATGCTTCGCCATGGAACGCATGATCGACGAAGTCGCGCATGAATTGGGCATGGATGCGATGGAGGTGCGCCGCCGCAATCTGATTTCCGGCTCGGCCATGCCCTATGTGACGGCTACTGGCCTGCATTACGACTCGGGCGATTACCTCGCAGCGGTGAATGCGGCCGAGCAACGCGTGCACGAACGTTGGACCCGCAAGGCGCGCCCCGGGCGAAAAGCCGGCATCGGCTATGCCATGCTGGTGGAACAGGCGGGGCATGGTTCGGTGGAATGGTTCCGCCGCGGCTCGCCCACGGTCTACGGCCACGAGGCTGCGCGCGCCACCCTGAACGGTGATGGCACACTGGAAATCGATGTAGGGACCTTGGCGCACGGACAAGGCCATGCCACCAGCTATGCCCAGATTGCGGCGGAAGTTACCACTCTGCCGCTGGAAGCTATCCGCATCCGGCAAGGCGACACCGCCGCCACCCCCTATGGGATGGGCACGGTAGCCTCGCGCTCTATTGTGATGGGTGGCGGGGCGGTGACACAGGCCTGCCGCATGATTGTGGACAAGGCTCGCCGTATCGCCGCCGCCGACATGGGCGATGCGCCCGAGGCGCTGCGATTGGTGGACGGTGTACTACACGGCGCACAAGACAAGCTCAGCCTGGCTGAAATAGCACTGATCACCAGTGTGCAAATTCACAGACTGCCCAAGGAGATCGAACCGGGCATGTCGGTACAGGCCTTCTATCGGCCCGGCGTCGAGACCGGCACTTTTTCATACGCCGTGCATGCCGCGCGTATCGAAGTGGATACCGACACCGGTTTCGTCGAAGTCACCGACTATCTGGTGGTGGAAGACTGTGGCACCGTGATCAATCCGTTGATCGTGGACGGCCAGATCATCGGCGGTGTTGCACAAGGCATAGGGCAAGCACTGTATGAGGCCATGCGCTACAACACCGACGGCCAGCCCGAGACTGTGACTTTCGGCGACTACGCGCTTCCCAGTGCCCTGGAAGTACCGAGCATCGACATCGTGCACTTGCACACGCCATCGCCTTTTTCGGCGTTCGGAGTGAAAGGCATGGGCGAAGGCGGTTCGGTGCCGCCGCCCGCGGCTATCGCGAATGCCGTGCGGCAGGCGCTGCTGGACCAGGACATCGCGGTCGACTGCACGCCGATATCTCCCGACTACCTGCTTGAGCAAATGCTCGCACGCCGGGGACACCGCGCATGAAACTGCCCTATTTTGACTATCGGGCTCCCGATACGCTGGAAGAAGCCATATCAGTATTGGCCGCGCTGGGCAGTGATGCCAAGCTGCTTGCCGGCGGCCAGAGCCTGCTGCCAGCCATGCGATACCGGCTATCACAACCCGGTGTGCTGCTGGACCTGGGCCGTATCGGTGACCTGCGCCTGGCAGGCGATGCACTGAGCAAAGGCCATATTGGCGCCATGTCTACGCACGCACAATTCGCGCAAAGCAACGATGCGACCCCGCTGGGCCGCCTGCTGGCCGAACATGCCCGGCAGATCGCTTTTCCGGCTGTGCGCACTCGCGGCACCGTGGGTGGCAGCCTGGCACATGCCGATCCCGCGGGCGATTGGCCCCTGCTTTTCCTGGCACTGGGCGCGCGCGTCGAACTGCACGGCCAACGCGGCACACGCCACGCACCGTTGTCGGAATTCATTGTCGGCCCCATGCAGACCGGCATCGCCCTCGACGAAATCCTGACCACCGTATTGCTGGACACGTCCGCGCTGAGGCTGACGCGCTGGGGCCGGGCCAAGCTGATGCATCGCGCCGGCGAATACGCGGTAAGCAGCGCAGTGGCATTACGGCGCGGCGACGGGAAATGGTCTTGCTGGATAGGCGCGATCGAGCCTGGCCCGGCGTCCATGGCACATAGCGCCGAATTGCTCGGCTCGGCATCGAGCCCCACTTCAGAACAGCTATTTGCCTGCGCCCATGAAGATGTGCGCAGCGTCTGTACCCAAGAAGGCCCCGCCGCCGTGCATCGCCATGCCGTGAACCTGGCACGTGCCATGGCCCAAGCCCTGGAACCGCAATGAACCGCATCGCCATCAATCTTATCGTCAACGGTCGACCACGCGATCTTCTGGTCGAACCGAACGCCACATTGGCCGACAGCCTGCGAGAGCAGGCCGGCACGAATTCCGTGCATCTGGGCTGCGAGCACGGAGTTTGCGGAGCCTGCAACATCTACCTGGAAGGCGCGGTGGTTCGATCCTGCCTGACGTTGGCCGCGCCTTGCGACGGCATGGAAGTCACCACGCTGGAAGGCCTGGACGATGCCACGGCCACCGCCTTGAAAGATGCCATGCATCGGCACCATGGGTTGCAGTGCGGATTCTGCACGCCCGGCATGCTGATCACCGGGCACGACATGCTGACGCGCGGCCTGTGCGATTCTGAACCGGAAATCCGCCAGCAGCTGTGCGGCAACATCTGCCGCTGTACGGGTTACCAGGGCATTGTGGCCGCCATTGCCGATACTCGCAACGAGATGGCGCCATGACGACCAGCGCGCCCGTCGCGCCCACGTGCGGCATCGTAGGTGTGGCTGCCGTGCCCCATGCCCCGCAATTTCTGTCGCTGCCCGATACCGAAGACCATACCCAAGTGGCGCGGGTGCGCGACGCCATGCGAGCCGTAGGCGAACGGCTGCGCACGCTGCAGCCCGATTGCATCGTCGTGGTGTCCAATGATCACGGCGATCACTTCGTCACGCACTCCACGCCCGCGTTCTGCGTGCATGCGGCCGATCACGCCGACGGCATGCACAAGCATCGCGGCGATTGGGCGCTGGATGCGGGCATGGCCTATCCGCTGGTGCAACGGATGGAGGAGGAAGGCTTCGACCTGGCTTTCACACTTGGCGCCAAGCTGCCCACGGCGTTCACGATTCCGTACGAGTTCATGGGTTTTGACCGTGAAATCCCGATGACCGCCATTTTCCTGAATGCGTACGTGCCGCCCCAGCCCTCGCCGCTGCGGTGCCATGCATTCGGCCAGGCCTTGGCACGAGCGTTGACGCGCATGGGCAAGCGCGCCGTACTGATTGCCAGTGGCGGGCTGTCGCACTACCCCGGTACCCGGCACTATCCGCATCCGGACGTGGAGACCGATCGTATGCTGCATGAGCAGATGCGGGCCGGCAACCTGACGCAACTCCTGGGCTACGATGCCGCCACGCTGGACCGCACGGGTAACCTTGAATTGCGCATGACGCTGGCCGCCACAGGCGCGGTGGGCAGCAACCGCAAGCCGTTTATATCGCTGTTCGAACCGTCGTGGCATCACACTTACAGCGTGCATGGCTGGGACCTTACCCAGAGCGAGACTGCCGAGCCGCTCATATACCCGGCGCTGCCGCAACACCGGGTGGGCTTGGTCCAGGCCGTGTTCACGCTGCGTATCGATCCGGCCAGCGCGCGCCGCTTTCTGGATGATCCCGAGGCATACGCCGACAGCTTCGCGCTGGCGCCCCGCGAGCGCCAGGCTCTAGTCGCCATGCATGCCGACCTGAATACCGATCGCCTGCGCGATGAGTTCGCGCTACACGCCTTGCTGACCGCCGGCGCGGCCACCCAATTGCGCCTGCAGCGCAACCGCAAACTCTAGGAGAACCTTCATGTCCCTCGACACTTTCCGCTCGCTCAAAGGCACCACTCCCGAGGCCCGCCTGGCCGAGCTTGGCATAGAATTGCCGCCCAAGCGCACGCCCATGGGCAACTACACGGGCGCCGTCACCACCGGCAAGCTGGTGTTCGTGGCGGGCCATGGCACCTTCCGCGGCGCCGAACAGACCCACAAGGGCAAGCTTGGAGCCGAGATCAGCGTCGAAGCCGGCCAAGAAGGAGCGCGCATCGCCGCAATCAGCGCCCTGACGTCGCTGAAGGCCGAGATCGGCGACCTGTCGCGCGTAACGCGCGTCGTGCGTCTTTTCGGCATGGTGGCTTCCACGCCCGACTTCCATCGCCAACCCGAAGTTATCGACGGTGCCTCCAACCTGTTGACCGCCGTGTTCGGCCCGGCCGGCGTGCACGCGCGCTGCGCCGTCGGCTTTGCCGCACTGCCGGCCAACATGCCGGTCGAACTGGAAATGGTTGTCGAAATCGCCTGAGGAGGCATGCACATGACCCGTAACGCTGAAATTGCCGGTGGCGGCATCGGCGGTCTGTCACTGGCCGCGTTGCTGGCCCACCAGGGCTGGCGTGTGCGTGTGCACGAACAGAGTCCCGAGATCCGCGAAGTCGGCGCCGGCATCTATATCAAGAACAACAGCCTGGAAGTGCTGGAGCACCTAGGCGTACTGGACCGGATCCGGCCATACGGCACGCGGTTGGAGCACGCACAGATACGTTTCGCCGACGGCCGCGTCAAGCAGCAACGCAAACTGGAAGGGGATGCGCGCGTATACACCTTCCCGCGCCAGGTACTGATCGAAGGCTTGCGCGATGCCGCTCTCGAGGCGGGC
>DASPIV010000010.1:0-5830 GCA_035628955.1 Bordetella sp. | reverse complement strand
TCGCAATCGATGGCCGACGTCATGGGCGGGCAGATTCCGCTGGTTATCGATACGGTGACCGCGGCACGCCCGCACCTGGCCAGCGGCAAGCTGCGCGCCCTGGGTATTTCGTCGCTGAAAGAAAGCGCAGTGCTGCCCGGGGTGCATCCCATTTCCCAGCAGGGCGTCGCGGGTTTCGACGTGGTGGCCTGGGACGCCTTGTTCGCTCCGCGCGGCACGCCACCGGCCATTATCAAAAAAATGAGCGAGTACGTGCGGCAGGCGCTGCAGCAGCCCGAAACGCGCCGCAAACTGCTCGACAGCGGCGTCGAACCGCTGATCATGGATCCCGCCCAACTCGACGCTTTCGTCCTGGACGAACGGCAGAAGTGGGGCGGCATTATCAAGGCGGCGAATATTCATGTGAACTGATCGGCTTGATGGCGTGCGCCGCCTGCATCGGCGCAACTTTTTCCTTGTAAGAATGCATCATGCATTTGTCTTGATATAGCTACCGGAGTTTCAATATGAGTACTGTCGCGAATCTTCCCAAATCCGACGTGGGCAACGCTCCCGCCGAAGGCCGCATTACCGACGAGGCGATTGCCGCTGCGCGCGCCATGATCGGCCTGCACCTGCGGCCGGAAGGCCCGTATCTGCAGGACGCGTCGGCCGATACCCTGCGCAATTGGTGCAATGGCATAGGGGACATGAATCCGCTGTACCGCGACGTGGGCTATGGCGCCAGCACACGCTACGGCACACAATTGGGCCATCCGATGTTTCCCATGGCCTTCGGCTGGCTGGGCCGCACACGTTGGGGTTTGCCTGGCGTGCACGGCTTTTATGCGGGCAACGACTGGGAATTGTTCCGCCACGTGCGTCCGGGCGACCGCATAACCGCCATCGAGCGCGTGGTGGGCGTGGAAGAAAAAGAAAGCAAGTTCTCGGGACGCCTGGTGCTGCAGTACGTCGAGGCCTGCTACTACAACCAGCGTGGCGAACTGGTGGCGCGCGCGCTGGGCACCTGCACCCGCCACGAACGCAAGGCCGCCCGAGACACCGGCAAGTACAAGGAAATCGTCCAGCACGAATATAGCGACGAAGAGCGCGATCGCATCGACCAGTTGGTGCTGGACGAGCCCAAGAACATCCGCGGCGCCAATGTGCGCTACTGGGAAGAAGTACAAGAGGGCGAAGAGCTGCCCACCATTGCGCGCGGTCCGCTGTCGCTGATGGACACCATGGGCTTTCTGGTGGGTTGCGGGCGCGGCCATACGCATGGCGTGGTGCTGCAGGCAGCCGTCAAGCACCCGGGCCATTTCTTCCGCAATCCTGAAGCGGGCGGCGGTGTGGAATACACCGGCATCGGCCACCACCGCGAATCGGTCGCCAAAGAGGTGGGCGTGCCCGGCACCTACGACTACGGCCCGCAGCGTTCGTCGTGGATGGCTACGCTGGTGACCAACTGGATGGGGGACGCGGGTGTGCTCAAGCGGGTACGCACCGAAATGCGGCGCTTCAACATCATGGGCGACACCACATATTGCAAAGGCAAAGTAGTTCGAAAGTATGTGAAGGACAACACCGGCCTCGTGGATATCGAACTGGCCGCCGAAAACCAGCGCGGTGAAATCACTACTCCGGGGCTGGCCACGGTGGCGCTGCCCTCGCGCGATGTCCGGCTGCCGGCGTTC
Source organism: Bordetella sp. (assembly GCA_035628955.1). Taxonomy (GTDB): domain Bacteria; phylum Pseudomonadota; class Gammaproteobacteria; order Burkholderiales; family Burkholderiaceae_B; genus Bordetella_A. Next base: position 4,154 of record DASPIV010000010.1, on the reverse strand, counting down.
ATCGATGGATCGGGCGTCGACCTCGAGTTGCCCGTGACGCGTTAAGCATCACATGCCGCCAACCTTGCGAGACAGTCCTATGCAGTCGCATGAATCGCCACAAGCCGTCACACTGCCGTTGTCGGGATGCCGCGTGGTCGAACGTTCGCGTACGGTCGCCGCGGCTTACGCGGGCCGTCTGCTGGCCGCCATGGGGGCGCAAGTCGTCATGGTCGAACCGGCAGGCGGCACGCCGCTACGGCGGGCCCCGCCGCTGCTCGATGGCAGCGGCGACAGCGCCTTGTTCGCCTACCTGGCCGTCGGCAAGCGCAGCCTGGCTGCCGACCTGGGGACGGCACCTGGGCGCGCCTTGCTGGAGCGCGAACTGCAGCGTGCCGACATCTTCATCGACGACACGCCGGTGCGGGATCGCGCTGCATGGGGGCTGGACTCGCAAACCATCGGCAAACAATGGCCGCGGCTGGTCCATGTCAGTGTGCTGCCATTCGGTGCCACCGGCCCTAAAGCCGGGTGGGATGGTGAGGAGATCAATCTGCAGCACGCCGGCGGCGAGGGCTACCTGTTACCCAATGGCCTGTCCAGCGAACTCTTTCCCGATCGGCCGCCATTGAAGATCTACGGCCATTTCGGCGGATACCAGGCCGGCGCCATGGCGGCAATGTGCGCCTTGGCGGCGTGGTGGGCAGCGCCTGCAGCGGGCGGCCAGTATGTCGACGTATCGGTGCAGGATGCCGTGCTGGCCGTGGGCGCCTTTGCGCTGCAGCGGCTGGGTGACGGATCCCTGGAGCATCGCAGCACCCGCAGTTTCCGTTACGGCGGGGTGTTCGAAACCCAGGATGGCTTCATCGAACTGCTGACGCTGGAAGACCGGCAATGGAGCGCACTGGTGCAACTGCTGGAGCAACCGGCCTGGGCCGGCGATGAACACTTGCGTGATCCCCTTGAGCGCAGCCGCCGTGGCTCGGAGATAAACGCCCATATCCGGGCATGGATGGCGCTCCAACGCGTGGACGACGTGGTGCGGCGCGCTCAGGAGCTGGGCGTGCCCGCGGCCAAATACCGCATTCCGGCCGAAGTGGTCCAGGGCGATCACGAGCGCGCGCGCGGCTTGTTCGGCCCTGCGACCTTGCTGGACGGGCAGGCCGTCGATGTGCTGGTCGCACCGTTTCAGTTCCGTTGTACGCCCTTGCCCGGCGGCGGGCGCGTACCCGCGCTGGACGAGATGGCACAGGAGGCACAGGCATGAACTCTGTCAAGGCGCCATTGGCTGGCGTGCGCATCGCCGATTTCACGATTCATGCGGCAGGGCCTTTCTGCACGCATCTGCTGTCGCAACTGGGCGCGGAGTGCATCAAGATCGAAAGCCTGAGCCGCCCCGACGCGTTCCGCAAGCCGCACGCCGTATATGGCCGCATGTCGGCCGCCACGTTCGACCAGGTGACCGCCAACAAGTTGTCGGTGCGCTTGAACCTCAAACAACCCGAGGCGGTGGCGCTTGCCAAGCGGCTGGTCGCGGTGTCCGATATCGCGGCCGAAAGCTTCCGCCCCGGAGTGCTGCAGCGCCTGGGCCTGGATTTCGACAAGCTGCGCCAGGCCAAGCCCGACATCGTGCTGCTGTCGCTGTCATCATGCGGCCAGACCGGTCCCGATTCGCATTTTGCCGGCTATGCGCCTTTGTTCGGTGCCTGGGGCGGGCTGGGATGGATGACCGGCTATAGCGATGGTCCGCCCGTTGAAATGCGCCATGTCATGGATCATTCCGCCGGGGTGCACGCCGCGCTGGCCACCCTGGCTGCGCTGCAACAGCGGCGTCGTACCGGGCAGGCCCAGCACGTCGATCTGGCGGCGCGCGAGGTGGCTTCAGCGATGATAGGCGACGCACTGGTGCTGGCCAGCCTGGGCAGCACGCCGCCGCGCCCGGGCAATAGCGATCCCGCCATGGCCCCGCATGGGGTTTACGCCACGGCCCGGCCCGACCGTTGGTTGACGCTGGCCGTGCGCAACGACGCCGAGTGGCAGGCCCTGGCGCATGCCTTGGGGCAGAATGGCAGCGACCCGCGCTTTGCGACCGCGCCGGCGCGGCTGCGGCATCGCGACGAACTCGATCAAGTGCTGACGCAATGGCTTGCCAGCCGCGACGCCGACCAGACCGCCGCCTGCCTGCAGCAGGCCGGCGTATGCGCCCATGTGTCGTGGAACATGCAGGATATCGCGGCCGATCCGCATTTGCGCGAACGCGGTTCCGTCACCGAAGTCAGTGCCCCCGATATCGCGCAGCGGCCCGTAGTGGGTGCGCCAGCCCGGTTCAGCGGCACGCCGCAAGTGGGCATCCGGCGTTTGACGCCGGCGCTCGGCCAGGACGAGGATTACGTTTTCGGTGAACTATTGGGGCTGAGCACCGGGCAGCGGGCCGATCTCGAAGCGCGCGAAGTCATCATGTAAGCCCACGTTATCCACTGCAAAGGAGACCGTTATGAAAGATGCCATTTATCTGGTGCTCGACATGGAGAACGACCTGGTCCATGCCGACGGCCCCAACGGCAAGGCCGGCTACGCCGAACAAGTACAGGGCCGCGAAATTCTGCCGAACACGCGGCGTGCGCTGGACAAGGCGCGTGCCGCCGGAGTGCCGGTAGGCTTCGTGCGCGTGGGCTTTTCGCCGGATTATCGCGAGTGCCCGCCCAGTTCGCCGATTTTCTCGGGCGCCCGCAAGAATGGCATTTTCAAACTGGGTGAGTGGGGCACGCAGGTACACCCCGATCTGGGCCAACAGCCGGGCGATTTCGACATCGTCAAGCATCGCGTCAGTCCGTTCTACAGTACCGGCCTGGAAGCCATCTTGCGCGCCAATGGCATCAAGCGTATTTATTGCTCTGGCATTTCAACCAATGCCGTGGTGCAGGCGACGGTGCGCGAAGGCCATGACCGCGACTACGAAATTGTCGTGATCGAAGACTGCTGCGCCGGCTTGACGGCCGAAGAGCACGACCACGCCATCAAGGGACTTCAACGCTTCTGCCGCATTACCAACTCGCGGGAGGTGGTGTTCGAGTAGCGGCTCGCTGTCGGCCGGTCGCCGCTGTCTGGAAAGAATATAAAATATAAGATGCCTGTGCAGGGGATGGGCAGGCAGCAACAATAATTCTTTGCGGGGGCCCGGCCCGCCAGGCGGCAGCACATGGACTATCGAACCAAAGAAGAGCAGGTCGCGGATTATCTGCGGGAGCGCATCATTTCAGGCGTATATCCGCGCGGGTCGCGCCTGAAGCAGGCCGAAATCGCCGAAGAACTGCGCCTGAGTATTACGCCGGTGCGCGAGGCGCTGAAGCTGCTCGAGGCCGAGGGCTATATCGGCGGCGGCTCGTACCGAGGGGCGCATGTTGCGCCATTCGATGCGGCCGCGTCGGGCGAGATCTTGCAATTGCGTCTGCTACTCGAGTCGCAGTTGGTGCGTGGCGCGGTCGAAAACGTTACTACGCAGGACATTGATGACCTGCGCGCCTTGGCGGATGAATTCGCCCAGACATTCGAGCACGGCGAACGCGCCACCGCGCGCGGTGTCAATTACCGCTTTCATCGCCGGCTGTACGACATCGCCAAAATGCCGCAAACGCTGCATTTCGTGCAGATTCTGTGGGCCCGCTATCCGTTCGACCTGATCAACGCGGCCCACGGGCGCCGCCAGGACGCCGTCAAAGAGCACGACGACATCCTCAATGCGCTGACTGCCGGCGACGTCTCGGCTGCAATGCTGGCCATGCGCAAGCATATCGAGTCCGGCTGGACGGTGCTGAAGTCGATGTAGCGCCAGCGTGCCCTTCTATCCTTGACGGCGTCTGGACAGGAATATCCATAGACATAAATAGTTCTCATTTATAAAATGGCCGATCACTGGACCCGGAGACAGGCATGGATGGCGCGATTCGCACAGTCGAGGCCCTGGAAGCCCAGGTCGGCGCGCGCCCGGCGGCGGTCAACCTGAAGGTTATCGACCAGTTGGACGGCCATGCCCGGCGATGGCTGGCGGCTTCGCCCCTGGCGTTTGCCGGGTTCAGCGACGCACATCGGGTGGACGCCACCCTGGCAGGCGGCGCGCGGGGCTTTGCGTGGGCGCCCGGGCCCGGGCAACTGCGCGTGCCGCGCGCGGCCCTGGA
>DASPIV010000009.1:0-2608 GCA_035628955.1 Bordetella sp. | reverse complement strand
CCGTAGATGATGGCCTGCACGCCGCTGGCAATAGGCATCAAGCTATTTGCCAGCGTGGGCTGAACGGCGCCGGCATATTGATGGCGGAACATTGTCGCGCTGCAGACGTATTCCACCGGTCGGTCTTCCGCGGGCAAGGCTGCAACTGGGCTATTGCAGCGGGAATGAGCCGCCCGGCAACGGAGTGGCCGGGCACTTTTCATGCCAAGGGTTCATCCGTTCATAGAAGCTCGCGGCGCGGTAAATCGTGGCTTCGCCGAAATGATGGCCCACGATTTGCGCCGACAGGGGCATGCCTGTTTTCGTTGAAAACCCGGTAGGCACGACTAGCGCCGGATGCCCGGTCAGGTTGAAAGGCATCCGTACCTGGCGCTCGTAGGTCTTCAGAAAAGACTCCAGGTCGCTGACCTTAGGGGTGGCGTCGTAGCCTGTCGCGGTAACCAGCAGGTCTGCCCCTTCGAGTAGCGCCGATAGTTCGGCGGTATATTGCCTGCGCAGTTCGTTGGCGCGGGCGTGGTCGGCGGCAGTCAGGAAGGCGCCCTGCAGCAAACGTTCGCGGCATCGGGTTCCATAGCTTTGCGGGTCCGAGCGCAGCCAGGGCTCGTGGATGGCATAGGCCTCTATGCTGAGCAAGAGCCGTGACAGAAGATTGTATTTACGCAGCGCCGGAATACGCACTTCCTGCACGCTGGCGCCTCCTTCGGCCAATACCCGGACCAGGTCTTCGATACCGGCTACTTGCTCGGCGTCGGCCGCGGGGTCTTCCATATAGACGTTGCGGGCGACGGCGATGCGCAAGCCTTTAATGTCGGAGGCATAACGGCTGACGTCGGCCCAGGGCTGGCTACGAGTGGCGGGGTCGGCAGGATCGCTTCCCATGATGGCCTGCAGCGCCAGGGCATTGTCTTGCACCGTTCGCGTCATCGGGCCGATGTGGTCCATGGTGGGTGCCAATGGGATGACGCCGCTGCGGCTGACGCGGCCATACGTGGGCTTGATGCCTACGATGCCGCATCGGGCCGCCGGATTCCGTATTGATCCGTTGGTGTCGGTGCCCAGCGTCAAAGGCACCATGCGAGCGGCGACCGCGACTGCGCTGCCGCTGGATGACCCCGCGGTGATGTACTCGGGGTTCCACGGGTTTCGCGGCGCGGGCCAGGGGCAATCGACCGGATATCCGCCGCAAGCAAACTCATCTGTACTTAGCTTGCCCAGCAGAATGGCGCCTTGGCCCTTGAGCTTCTGCACGACTCCCGCATCGTTCCGGGCAATGTTGTTGGCCAACAAGCGGGATTGCGCCGTGGTGGGTACGCCTGCGTAGTCGATGATGTCCTTCAGTGCATACGGCATGCCGTGCAGCGGCCCCCGCCACTTGCCGGCCTTGATGTCTTGCTCGGCAAGCTCAGCCTCGCCCAGGGCGATATCCGCCGTCACACTGATGAACGCGTGCAATTGCCCGTCTTCCTGGGCAATGCGGCTCAGCAGCGCCTGCGTATACCGAACGGGCGACAAGTCCTGGCTGCGAATGAGCTTCGATGCCTGGGACAGGGTGAGCAGGCAAAGGTCGGCATCGTTCACTTTGACAACCCCCAAGTGGGCCGCGCAAGCGGAGCCATGCCGGACATATCGTCCTGCAGGGCCCTGAGCGTGTTGCGGGCCGCGGCGGCAGCCCCTATGACTTGCCCCGGATACTCATGCACGGCCTTGCCCAGCCCTGCGCAGCAGGCGGCGTGTAGCGCCCACGCCGGCAGGTCTTCTTCAGGCAAGGCCGATATAGGCCCATGGGGATGCGCCGGAACAGTGTTCGGCATGAAGGCTTCCGTCAGGATGGCCGATCGGCCAGTATCAATTGGCGCTGGCGCCAGAAGCTTTGACCACCTTGCCCCACATATCCACTTCGGACTGGATGTACTGGCCAAACTCCGCGGGCGAGGTCGGCGAAGCGACGGCTCCCATTGCGTCGAAACGCTCGCGCACCGAGGGCATCGCCAATACCTGGTTCACCGCGGCATTGAGTTTTTCAATGACATCGCTGGGCGTGCCCGCCGGCGCTACCAGGCCGAACCATGCAGAGACGTCGAACTGGGGGAAGCCCGACTCCGCCATGGTGGGCAGGCTGGGGGCGCTGGCCGACCGCTCTTTGGTCGTGACCGCAAGCGCGCGCAACTTGCCGGACTGCACATGCTGCCAGGCGGACGGCATGTTATCGAAACTGAGCTGGACCTGGCCGCCAATCAGATCGGCCATGGCCGGGGCGCTACCACGATAAGGCACGTGCAGCATGTCGATGCCTGCCTGTAGCTTGAACAGTTCGCCGGCCATGTGGGTCGAGCCGCCGGTTCCCGCGGATGCAAAGGCCAGCTTGCCGGGGTTCTTTTTGGCATAGTCCACCAGTTCCTGCACATTCTGGACGGGAAGCGACGGGTTGACCACCAGGATGTTGGGCGACTTTATAAGCAGTCCTACGGGCGCGAAGTCTTTGACGATGTCGAAGTTCAGGTTCTTGTACAGGGTCTGGTTAATGGTCGACGTAACCGCCACGACAAACAAGGTGTAGCCGTCGGGGGCGGCCCGGGCCACTTGGTCGGCGGCCAGGTTGCTGCCGGCA
>DASPIV010000008.1:0-3339 GCA_035628955.1 Bordetella sp. | reverse complement strand
GTCATCGCGCTGGATCCCGATCACGCTCACGCATACAACGCGCTGGGCTATACGCTGGCCGACCGCAAGCAGCGCCTGCCCGAGGCGCTCGACCTCATTACCCAGGCGCTGGAATTGTTGCCCGACGATCCCTTCATCCTGGACAGCATGGGTTGGGTCAAATTCCGCATGGGCGAGAACCAGGCCGCCGCCGACTACCTGTCGCGCGCTTATGCGCAGCGCCCCGAGCCCGACATCGCCGCGCATCTTGCCGAAGTGCTGTGGGTTGAAGGCAAGCGGCAGCAGGCCCAGGAACTCTTGCAGGCCGGCTTCAAGAAAGACCCCAAGAATCAAACCCTGATAGACACCGCGAAGCGGCTGGGAGTCTCGTTGTGATGGTTGCAGCCGGCACCATGGGCCGGCTGGCTCGGGGCCACGCATGGCTGCGCGGGGTGGCGGTGGCCGGGCTGTGCGCCTTGCTGGCGGCGTGCGCCAGCGTGCCCGATGCGCCGTCCGGCACGGCCGACGGCGCGTTCATGCGCGGCGGCCGCTTCGCCATTACCGTTACCGAAGTCTCGGGCCAGCAGCAGGCGGTGCAGGGCGGCTTTACCTGGCGCGACGATGGCAGCCGCTACCAGCTCGACCTGACCAATCCGCTGGGCTCGACCGAGGCCCGCGTGGCAGGCGGGCCCGGCCAGGCCACCCTGACCAAGGCCGATGGCACCGTGCTGCAGGCCGATACCCCCGACGCACTGGCCGAAGAGGCACTGGGTGGCCCCGTGCCGGTATCCAGCCTGCGCGACTGGTTGCGCGGCCGGCTGGCCGACGACGCGTCCGTAGGCCAGCTGCAGCGCGACGCCCAGGGGCGGCCGGTGGCCTTCGAACAAGATGGCTGGCAGGCCCGCCTGTCGCGCTACGACGACCAGGGGCCGGGCCTGCTGGTGCTGCAGCGTAGCGAACCGGGGCGCCGCATTGTGGTGCGGCTGGCCGTCAGCCAGCCCTGATCGTGCCATGCTCTACGACGTACCCGCGCCGGCCAAGCTGAATTTGTTCCTGCATGTGGTGGGCCGCCGGCCCGATGGCTACCACTTGCTGCAAACCGTGTTTCGCTTCATCGATCTGTGCGACACGCTGCATTTCGAGGCGCGCGCCGACGGCCTTATCGAACGTGCCGCCGAACTGCCCGGCGTACCCGCCCAGCATGACCTGAGCTTGCGCGCCGCGCATGCGCTGCAGCAGGCTACCGGCACCCGGCAGGGCGCCACTATTGCCCTGGAAAAGCGTATTCCGCAGGGGGGCGGCCTTGGCGGCGGTTCCAGCGATGCCGCCTCGACCCTGATCGCGCTGAACCGCCTGTGGGGCACCGGGCTGTCGCGCCGCGAATTGATGGCGCTGGCGCTGCCGCTGGGGGCCGACGTGCCGGTGTTCGTCTTCGGACTACCGGCCTTCGCCGAAGGCGTGGGCGAAATCCTGACGCCGCTCGTTCTGCCGCCGGCCGCCTACCTGGTGGCCCAGCCCGACGCCAGCGTGCCCACGGCAGGCATTTTTTCCGACCCGGATTTGACAAGGAACACGCCTTCAGTCACAATAGCCGACTTTCTTGCCTCGCAAGATTTTGGTGCGGAAATTGCTGCAAGAACCGTTGCAGATTCTGCCCAGTCTCTTTTTGGCAGAAACGACTTGGAACCGGTGGTTTACCGGCGCTACCAGGAAGTATCCGAGGCGGCGCGGTGGCTTTCGGGGCGTGGTATCCACGCCCGCATGTCGGGGTCTGGCGCGTGTTTGTTCGCCCAGTACGCCACAGCGCAGCAAGCCGTTTTGGCTCAGCAAGAAATTACCGCTACAATGCGCGTCGCTGGTGATTCAACCGGCCACACGCAGCCAGGGTTCCGGTTAGTGCGGGCTTGTCCCGGGTTGGCTGAGCATCCGTTGCGGAACTGGATCGCAAGATAGTTGGGGAGTCGCCAAGCTGGTTAAGGCACCGGATTTTGATTCCGGCATGCGAAGGTTCGAATCCTTCCTCCCCAGCCACACATATCAATAAAAAAGCTGTTGAACGCGCCTGTCAGACACTGGCCACGGTTCAGCAGCTTTTTTTATTTGCCGGTTTTCCGGCTGCAGCACACGTTCGCGTCCTAAACGACCATCGCAGCTTCCATCATGGCAAACGACAGCTTCATGATTTTCACGGGTACGGCCAATACGCGCCTGGCCGTGGACGTAGTCAACCACCTCGACATGTCGCTGGGCAAGATGACGGTTGGCCGTTTCTCCGATGGCGAAGTCATGGTCGAGATCAACGAGAACGTGCGCGGCAGGGACGTTTTCGTATTGCAGCCCACCTGTGCGCCCACCAACGACAGCCTGATGGAAATCATGGTCATGGTCGATGCCCTGCGCCGCGCATCGGCGGGCCGCATCACGGCCGCCATTCCGTATTTCGGCTATGCCCGCCAGGACCGCCGCCCGCGTTCGGCGCGCGTGGCCATCTCGGCCAAGGTCGTGGCCAACATGCTGCAAGTGGCCGGCGTCGACCGGGTGCTTACCATGGACCTGCACGCCGACCAGATCCAGGGCTTCTTCGACATTCCGGTCGACAACATCTACGCCGGGCCGATCTTGCTGGGCGACATCTGGCGCCGCAATTTCTCGAACCTGGTGGTCGTGTCGCCCGATATCGGCGGCGTGGTGCGCGCCCGGGCGCTGGCCAAGCAGCTCGAGGCCGACCTGGCCATCATCGACAAGCGGCGCCCGCGCGCCAATGTGTCGGAAGTCATGAACATCATCGGCGAAGTCGACGGCCGCACCTGCATCATCATGGATGACATGGTCGATACCGCCGGCACGCTGTGCAAGGCCGCGCAGGCCCTGAAAGACCGCGGCGCCGGCGCCGTCTACGCCTATTGCACGCACCCCGTGCTGTCGGGCGGCGCCATCGACCGCATCGAGGCGTCGGAACTGGACGAACTGGTCGTCACCGACACCATCCCGCTGTCCGAGCAAGGCCAGGCCAGCAGCAAGATCCGCCAGCTTTCGTGCGCGGCGCTGCTGGGCGAAACCATCCTGCGTATTTCCAACGCGGAATCGGTCAGTTCGCTGTTCGTCGACTGAGCCGGCGCAGCCCTGGTAATTTCGAATTTGCCCGCCTGCTGGTCGCGGCAGGCAGGCAAACAACACGGTACGCATGTCGCGTGCCGTGCAACTTAGCCGGCAGCTTCACCGCTGCCAGATTGTCTGGAGTCATCCATGAAATTCACTGCCACTGCGCGTAGCGTCCAGGGTTCGAGTGCGAGCCGCCGCCTGCGCCGCGCGGGCCGCGTTCCCGCCATTGTCTATGGTGGTACGGCTGCCCCCCTGAAC
>DASPIV010000007.1:0-9035 GCA_035628955.1 Bordetella sp. | reverse complement strand
GCCCGCGCTGCGTCCGAACACGATGTACAGCGCCCAGCACAGGCCGGCGGCCAGTGCGTAGGCCATGCCGGCCGGATCCAGCGTATGCACGTCGGCCCCGTGGGGCAACAGCAGCAGCAGGCCGGCGGCCGCCAGGGCGATCCACGCAAAATCGGCCAGCCGGCGCGACGACAGCAGCGCCACCGCCAGCGGTCCGGTGAATTCCAGTGCCACCGCGATACCCAGCGGAATCGTGCGCAGCGACATGTAGAACAGCAGATTCATGGCGCCCAGCGACAGGCCGTAGGCCACCACCAGGCGCCAGCCCGATGCCGGCATGCGGATGCGCCACGGCCGGAAATAGGCCAGCAGCATTACCGCCGAGAACAGCAGGCGCAGCGCCGCCGTGCCTGGCGCGCCCACGGCCGGGAACAGGCTCTTGGCCAGCGCGGCGCCGCCCTGCATGGACACCATGGCGACCATCAGCAGCAAGACGGGGTAGAGCGGCGACGAGGGCGAAGAAGAGGCGGGGGTGGACATGCTGCGCAACCGCCGGCCGTGGATGGCTGGCGGTGGGGCCATTCTACGGCAGCGCGGCGGGAGGGGCCGGGCGCGCTGCGCGGACGTCGGCAATTGCAGTCCCGCATCGGCGGGAGTACGCTTTCGACCCTGCTACCGGGCCCCCGCCATGAATGCCACACGTCCTTCCCAGCCTGATACGGCGTCCAAGCCATCGCCCCCCACCTCGTGGGCGCTGTTCACCGGATTCTTCTGGCTGGGGCTGAGCGCCTTCGGCGGCGCCTTGCCGCTGGCCCGCCACATGGTGGTCGAGAAGAACCGCTGGCTGTCATCCGAAGACTTCACCGAACTGCTGGGCCTGTGCCAGTTCCTGCCTGGCGGCAACATCATCAATATGTCGGTCGCGCTGGGCATGAAATTCCGGGGTCCCAAGGGCGCCTTCGCGGCGATCATGGGGCTGATCGCCGCGCCGTCGGTGATCGTGATTTCGCTGGGCATGGTGTACCAGCGCTACGCCGACGATCCCCGCATCCAGCACTTGTTTGCCGGCCTGGCCGCGGCCGCCGCCGGCTTGCTGATCTCGATGGCCGTGAAGATTGCCCGGCCGTTGCGTGGCAAGTGGGCGGCCATTGCCGTGGCGGTGGCCTGCTTCGCATGCATTGCCGTGCTGCGCCTGCCCCTGCTGCCCACCATGCTGGTACTGACGCCTGTCAGTATCTTCGTCACCTGGAGACTGATGCGATGAGCTCCGCGCTGGTTTCGCTGTTTCTGATCTTCGCGCAGTTGTCGCTGCTGGCCTTCGGCGGCGGCAATACCATCCTGCCCGAGATGCAGCGGCAGGTGGTTGAAGTGCACCAATGGATGTCGGACGCCGATTTCAGCGCGCTGTTCGCACTGAGCCAGGCCGCGCCCGGCCCGAACCTGATGATCGTGACCCTGGTGGGCTGGCACGTGGCCGGCTGGGAAGGCGCGCTGATTACTTCCGTAGCCAAGTTCGGCCCGTCGTCCTTGCTGACCGTGGTGGCCCTGGGCCTGTGGGAACGCTTCAAGGACCAGCCCTGGCGCCGCGTGGTGCAGGCCGGCATTTTTCCCATGACGGTGGGGCTGATGGCGGCCAGCGCGTCGCTGATCACCGAAGCGTCGGTGCATACCTGGATGCTGGCGATCATTGCGGCGCTGGTGGCCATGGCCGCCATTTTTACCCGTATCCATCCGCTGTGGATGCTGGCGGCCGGTGCGCTGATCGGGCTGAGCGGCATCGGGCAGCCTTGAGGCTGCCCGGCCGCCCGGCCGCGCGCGCCTGGCCGGGCGCGCGGCGCATGGCCTAGTCGATATAACTCTTGGTGCTGTACAGGTCCACCGGCAGGCGGTTCAGCTCCGGCACGCCGCTGGCATTCCTGGCCTGCATGTCGATGTAGGTCTGCAGCACGTCGGCGTCCAGCACGCCGATATCCTGGCGGCGCTCGGCGGGTACCTTGGCCAGCGTGGCATAGCCGTCGCCGCCCGTTGCATTGAAGCTCAGCACGAACAGCTTGTAAGTGCGGGCCGGATCCAGCGGCCGCCACTCGTTGGCGGCCGCATCCCACACTTCGGCGTTCGACACGCGGCTGCCTTGCGGCTGCAGGCTGTCCACGTCGAAGCGCAGCCCGCCGGTGTAGGGGTACGGGCCGGTGGTGCCGGTCGGACCATACACGCCCTGCAAGCCATCTTCCAGCATGCCGCGCACTTCGGTGCCCGTCACGTCCAGGCGCCACAGCATATTGCCGAAGGGCAGCACCTCGATCACATTGGCCGCGGTCACGCTGCCTTGCAGCGGGATACGCACGCCGCCGCCGCTTTGCAGTGTGATGTCGGCGCCGCCGTACTGCGCGTTGGCCACTTCCAGGTAGGCCTGCGCCACCAGTTGCTGGATATCGCCGCCGCGCACATCGACGCTGCCCTCTGCGTTGCAGGCCGCACTGGAGCGGCTGTAGTCGACCGAACCCGGACCGCCCGGCACGCGGCGCGAGCACAGTTCTCGCGGCACCGACGCCACTACGCTGCGGCTGTAGGTATCGACCCGGTCTTTGTACGGCTGCAGTACCGCGGCGGCGGCGGCATCGGGCGCCTGCACGCGCAGAAAACCGCTGGCCGCGATATCGGCCTGCATGGCGGCCTGGTCAGCCGGGTTGGGGGCGGTGCCGCCCACCGTCAGCGTGTCGCCGATCAGCACGTGCGGCGTCCCCGAGCATTGCATGACGTCGCCGTTGGCGTCGAAGCTGACCTTGAGTTCGCCCACCACCTGCGAGTATTCCCATGCCTGCACCAGGCACACGCGCTTGCCGTCCTTGTCGGTCAGCTGCGTGGGGTAGGCGCCGGCCGGCGTGCCCACGCCGTAGTCCGCCAGCGAATCGGGGCCGACCAGGCTGTGCGAATCACCGCCCACCACGACGTCCACGCCGCTCAGGCCGGCGATGACCTGCTTATCGTAGCTGTAGCCGATATGGCTCATCACTATGATCTTGTTGACGCCCTGGGCGCGCAGTGCATCGATCTGCGCCTGCGCGGCCTCGGTCTCGTCCGAGAACACGGTGCCGGGATTCGGGCTGGACGATTGCTGCGTCTTGTTGGCGATCGTCAGGCCGATCAGCCCGATGGGCTGGCCGCCGCGCTGCAAGGTAATCGAGGGCTGGACCCAGCCCGGCGCGCGCGCCGGGCTCAGCGGCGAGGCATCGGCGAACGTGACATTGGCGCTCAGCACCGGCGTCTTGCAGTCGCCCGCGTGCAGGAACTCGATGAAGCGATGCAGGCCGCCGTCGCCCTTGTCGAACTCATGGTTGCCCGCTGTCATGGCGTCGAAGCACACCGTGTTCATCATGGCCGCGTCGGCCTCGCCCGCTTCGCCGGCACGATTGAAATACAGCGTGCCGGTCATCGCGTCGCCGGCATGCAGCTTGAGCACATTGGCCGACTCTCGGGCCATCGCGTCGATAGCGGCGGTGACACGGGGAAAGCCGCCCGCGTCCACGCTGACCGGGGTCGTGGTTCCGGCGGCATTCTTCAGCTGGAGCGTCCTGGCCTTGCTGTCCAGGTTCGAATGATGGTCGTTGACGTGCAGGATGGTCAGGTCCATGGGCAGGCTGGCCACGGGCGGAGGCGGCGCGTCATCGTCGTCATCGCTGCCGCTGCCGCATCCCGCCAGCAGGGCAAGCCCGCCCATCATCAGTACCGTCGTTTGTCTTTTCCAGCTTTTCATGGCGCCGCGTGCCTCGGGTTTTGGAAGCCGAATGATTGGGCAGGCAGATGACGGCGCGATGAATGCGCGATGAACGCATGATGAATGCGTGTGGCGCAGGAGCGCGGCCACGCGGGGCGGTGCCGCCGCATGTCGCGGCGGCGGGCGGCGGAATCTCGGCAGGGCCTTGGCAGGGCCTCGGCAGGGCCTTAGCAGGGGCTCAGTTGGCCGCGGCCAGCCGCCAGAGCGAGGTGATCTCGGCGGCGCGCGCGGCGTGCAGGGGATCGCTGGCATCGGCCGCACGGGGATGCAGGGGGCGCGCGTCCAGGCGGCCCACGACGCGCAGGCCTGCGCCGGAGATGCACGCCGATAGTTCATCCGGGGCGCGTAGCCCCAGGTGTTCGGCGAGGTCGGACATGATCAGCCAGCCTTCGCCCTGCGGCGCCAGGTGTCCGGCCAGGCCCTGCAGAAAGCCGCGCAGCATGCGGCTGTCCGGGTCGTAGATGGCATATTCCACCGGCGCGCTGGGCCGTGCCGGCAGCCAGGGCGGGTTGCATACGACCAGCGGCGCCCGGCCGTCGGGAAACATGTCAGCCTGCACGACCTCAACCTGCGCCTGCAGTCCTAGCCGCGCCAGGTTGTCGCGCGCGCAAGCCAGGGCGCGCGGATCCTGGTCGGTGGCGACCACGCGCGGCACCCCGCGGCGCGCCAGCACGGCCGCCAGCACGCCGGTACCGGTGCCGATGTCGTAGGCCAATGCGGGCTGGCCACCGGGCAAGGGCGCGCGCGCCACCAGGTCGATGTATTCGCCGCGCACCGGCGAGAACACGCCGTAGTGGGGATGGATGCGGTCGTCCAGGGCGGCAATGGGCACGCCCTTCTTGCGCCATTCATGTGCCCCGATCACGCCCTGGAGCTCGCGCAGCGACACCAGGTAGGGGCCGGCCGCCGCCCCGTATGCCTCCAGGCAGGCCTGCCGCGCATCGGGGGCGCGGCGCAGCGCAATGCCATGGTCGGCATCGGCGGGCAGCAGCAGGCTGCCCAGCAGCCGCGCGCGTTGCGATTGGGCCTGCCGGTGCCAATTGAAGGCATCCAGCGGGCTGTCGGCCGCCTTGCGCGGTTTCTTGTCGACGCGCCGTCCCAGCGCCTGCAGCAGCTGCCGCGCGTTATGGAAGTCGCCGCGCCACAGCAGGTGCGTGCCTGCGCAGATCAGCCGGTAGGCAGCATCGGCCGGCATCCGGTCGTCGGCAATCTCGATACGGGCAGGCGGCGGCGCGCCCGATTCCGAGCGCCATAACGCGCTGCGGGCTTGGCCGGATTCGGTCCAGTGGACAACAGGTAGGGAAGACATGCGGGTGGTCTGAAGCGGGCAGCTTGCAATGTAGCAGCTTCCGCCAGCGGCACGCGCCCAGGTCGGCAGGCTGCCAGGGGCTGTCAGGTGTAGCCAGACACCGTGCATCAAGCCCGCGAATGGTCATCGACGCCGCGCAGGGCGGCGTCGATGACCGGCCCTGTACGACGTCACAAGAACCTAAAACAACACCGCCGTCTTGACCAACGTAGTCCAGATCCCCCAAGCCAACGGAATCCCCACGCATGCCCAGGCAAACACGACCAGGGCCAGCGGCGTCTTGAAGGTCGAGGTGGATTCGCCGTGCACTTCGGCGGCCACGGCCCGTTCGTGGGCCAGCGCCTTTTCGTGCGCCAGTTCCTCGTCGCTCATGAAGTACTTGGGGTTCACCGGACGGATCGCAAGATTGCACAGGAAACCCACCACCAGCATACCCGCCAGGATATACATGGTGATGTCATAGACCTGGGCGCGCGGCACGCCGATGGAAAGCTGGTATTCGCGGATGTAGTTCACCAGCACCGGCCCGAAGATGCCGGCCGCCGACCAGGCAGTCAGGATGCGTCCGTGGATGGCCCCCACCATCTGCGTGCCGAACAGGTCGGCCAGGTAGGCGGGCACTGTCGAGAAGCCGCCGCCGTACATCGAGATGATGATGCAGAACGCGCCCACGAACAGTGCCAGGGCGCCCAGGTGCGCCGACCACGGCACCGTCGAATACAGCACGAAGCCCAGCACCAGGAAGGCGAAGTAGGTCATCTTGCGGCCCAGCTTGTCCGACAGGCTGGCCCAGAAGAAGCGCCCGCCGATATTGAACAGGCTGAGCAGGCCGGTAAAGCCCGCGGCGGTGGCCGCGATGGCGGCCAGCTGGGTCTTGTCGAGCTGGCCATACAGCAGTTCGGGGTGCCCGATCAACGTTCCGCCGAACACTTCCTGCAGCAGCGGCGAAGCCATGCCGATAATGCCGATGCCGGCCGTCACATTCAGGCACAGCACCCACCACACCAGCCAGAACTGCGGAATGCCCCACACGCGCTTCACGTGCACGTGGCCTTTGGTGATCATGGCGTTGTTGGCGTGCTTGACGGGTTCGGTCCAGCCTTCGGGCTTCCAGCCCGTCGGCGGGATGCGATACCCCATGGCACCCGACACCATGAAGATCACGTAGATGATGGCCATTGCCAGGAACGTCTGCCACACGCCCAGGCCCGCCGGGGTGGCGAAGTGGCGCATCAGCATGTCGGCCAGCGGGGCGCCGATCATGGCGCCGCCGCCAAAGCCCATGATGGCCATGCCCGTGGCCATGCCGCGCCGGTCGGGAAACCATTTGATCAGCGTGCTGACCGGCGATATATAGCCCAGCCCCAGGCCGATGCCGCCGATCACGCCCGAGCCCAGCCACATCATCCACATCTGGTGCAACTGGATGCCCATGGCCGAGATCACCAGGCCGCCGCACCAGCAGATGGCGGCCACGATGCCGGCCTTGCGCGGACCGGCGCGTTCCAGCCAGCCGCCCCATAGCGCGGCGGCGCAACCCAGCAGCACGAAGAACAGGGTGTACATCCAGCCCATGGTCGAGATGCGCCAGTTGCACTGGGTGGTGAACAACTCCGCCAGCACGCTCATGTCGGCCGCGCAAGTCGCCGTGCCGGCGCCCAGCGACCTGGACAGGGGCAGCCAGAACACCGAGAAGCCATAGGCCATGCCGATGCACAAATGAATGGCCAGCGCCGCCGGCGGTACCAGCCAGCGGTTGAAGCCGGAACCGGCGATCGTGCGTTCCTTGTCCAGGAATCCCGGCTTGGAGCCGGGCAAATCCAATGTGGCGGTGTTGCTCATGCTGTCTCCTCTCAGGCGGCGCTTGGGCCGGATATGGGCGCTCGCGGGTCGTCCGCGGCTGCCTCTATGGGTGTTGGACTGCGAGTCGGTGTGGGGAATGAGTGCGTTTCAGGCTGGCTGGGCAGGGGTCAGGCGGGCGCGGTTGCGCGTAACCGCTACCAGCACGATTTCGTGCAGCCGGACGTCGCCGGCCTGGCCGTCCGCATGCTCGCTCAGGAAATCCAGCAGCGCCGTGCGCATGCGGGGCTCCCATGACTTCTGGATATGGTTGGCCACGCCTTCCAGCGCTTCTTCGCGGTCGGGCAGGGCATCGAAGAAATCGCCAATGCGATTGGCCATGCGGATCAGGTTGGAAATTTCCATGGCGATCAGGGTTGGATGCGTTCAGGATGCGAATAAATGGCGGCGTCGGCATTGCGTACGAAACCCAGCAGCGCCACATTGGTGTTCTGGGCCACGCGGATCGCCAGGGCGGTAGGTGCCGAGACTGCCGCCAGGATGCCGATACCGGCGGCGGCGCATTTCTGCACCATTTCAAAACTGGCGCGGCTCGATACCAGTACCATGCCGTCGTGCCGCACGATGGGCAGGCGGGCCAGGGCGCCCACCAGCTTGTCCAGTGCGTTGTGGCGGCCCACGTCTTCGCGCACCAGGTGCACTTGTCCGCCGGCATCGGCCCAGGCCGCGGCATGCGTGGCTCCGGTGATATCGTGCAGCGCCTGGTTGGCCCGCATGGCGTGCATGGCGCGCAGCACGGCCGGCAAGGGCACCGCCGGCGCATCGGCCACGGTGGCCACCTGGCGCAGGACTTCGGGCAGGGTCTCCACGCCGCACAGCCCGCAGCCGGTGCGGCCGGCCATGGCGCGGCGCCGCGTTTTCAGGCGCGCCGCGCAGGCGCTGGATACTTCCACCTGCACCACGATGCCGTTGAATTGCGGCACGACCTCGATGCCGCGCACGTCGGCGGGCTTGTCGACGATGCCCTCGGTCAGCGAGAAGCCCAGCGCGAAATCTTCCAGGTCGGCCGGGGTGGCCAGCATGGTGGCGTGGCTGATGCCGTTGTATTCCAGCGCCACCGGGGTTTCTTCGGCCACGCGATCGATTTGCGCGGCCGCGCCGACCCGGCCGCCGCGTACGCGCAGCACGGCGGTGTCGGCGCAATCGGCGCGGCTGGGCGCGGGATGGTACATGCGGTCCATGACAGGTATCCCGGGCTTATTTGCCGCTGAGCGTGGCCTCGGCCTCGCGGGCCCGCTCGCGCAGCAGCTTCTGTTGCACATCCGAGAAACGCGACCACTGCCGCTGCCACTCCGACGGCTGCGACACGCGCATCACCTGTACCGCCGTCACCTTGTATTCGGGGCAGTTGGTGGCCCAGTCGGAACTGTCGGTGGTCACCACGTTGGCGCCCGATTCGGGGAAGTGGAACGTGGTGTACACCACGCCCGGCTGCACGCGGTCGGTCAGGGTGGCGCGCAATACCGTTTCGCCGGCGCGGCTCTGCACGCCTACCCAATCGCCTTCGGATACCCCGCGGTCCTCGGCATCTTGCGGGTGCATCTCGAGCACGTCTTCGCTATGCCAGGCCACGTTGGCGGTGCGGCGCGTCTGCGCGCCCACGTTGTACTGCGACAGGATTCGCCCCGTGGTCAGCAAGAGCGGGAACTTGCGGGTGCTGCGTTCATCCGAGGGTACATACTTGGTGATCATGAATTTCCCCTTGCCGCGTACGAATTCATCGATATGCATGATGGGCGTGCCGTCTGGCGCGGCATCGTTGCAGGGCCATTGCAGGCTGCCCATGCGGTCGAGCTTGGCGTATGAAACGCCGGTGAAAGTCGGCGTCAGGCGCGCGATCTCGTCCATGATCTCGCTGGGATGGCGGTAGTTCATGGGGTAGCCCAGCGCATTCGACAGGGCAACGGTCACTTCCCAGTCGGACATGCCGTTGCGGGGTTCCATGACTTTGCGCACGCGCGAGATGCGGCGTTCGGCATTGGTGAACGTGCCGTCTTTTTCCAGGAACGACGAGCCGGGCAGGAATACGTGCGCGTACTTGGCGGTCTCGTTCAGGAACAGATCCTGAATCACGATGCATTCCATGGCGGCCAGCGAAGCGGCCACATGCTG
>DASPIV010000006.1:0-5082 GCA_035628955.1 Bordetella sp. | reverse complement strand
TTCGGACCCGTGCCGCCCTTGCCCCCCTTGCTGGAAGCATGGACGGCGGCGCCGTGCTCGATCTTGGCGCCGGAGACATCGACCGAAATGCCGCTGCTGACATTGACGGTGGCGGTACCGGCGTTGCCGCCCTGTCCGCCCCGGTCGTCGTTGTCTTCGGAGTGATAGCCGTGGGCTCCCTCGCTCTCGGCCAAGATCCCGTAGATTTCCTGGCCGCCGGTTACTGTATTGACCCGCACCTCCAGCTCGGCACCGGCCTGGTGGTCGACTTCCACCGTCCCGCCCGCGCCGGCATTGCCGTTGAAACGGCCGCCGTAACCGCCAAAAGACCATGCGCGGATGCCGCTGACCAAGTCGGCGGAACTCTGCACGGGTCCTTGCGCGCCTATCTGGATCGAGCCGCTGTTCTGGATCTTGGCCAATTGCCCCGCGCCACCCGCGCCGCCGTGCTGGTTGTCGAACAGCGCACTGTTCTGCCGCCCGCCCTGCCCGCCACCGCTTTGCGCAAGCACACCTTCGAAATTCCGGACGATGGTGCCATCGACGGCGTAGTGCGCAGCGCCCGACACGGCCACCCTTACATCGTTGCCATTGGCCGCGTTGCCGCCATTCGAGTCATTGTCGTCGTTGTCGTCCTGCTCGCCATCGCCGCCCTGCGATATGCCGGTGATGAAAGCACGCGGGGTAGACGTTGTCACATTGCCCTTGCTGTCCTCGGCGCCCTGCACGTTCACCGTCATCGTGCCGGCACTCGTTATGGTGACGGGGCCCGCGCCTCCGCCCTTGCCCGCGTCTTCGCCCTGCCCGCCGAAGGTCTGGCCGTACAGCACCCCCCGGTAAGTATCGAAGCCCGACGATACGGTGAAACTTGCGCCGGCATCGTTGACGGTGACGGCGGGGCCCGCGCCGGCATCGGTAGTGCCGTTGTCGTGCGGCGGGCTATAACCCGCTTCCGATACGCCCTGGACGGTCGTGTAGGCCTCGCCGGCACCATAGTCACACTGCCAACTGCTGCCGGATTTCGTGCATGCCGCCATGGTCGGCGAGGCGCCGACCAGCAAGCCCGTTGCCACGGACGACACCAGGACGTGGCGCCGATACGCCAGTTTTCGACGAGTTTTCATGCCACCGGCCATCTTGTTCTCCGTTTTTTTCCCAGTGCCCGCGTAGCTACGCCGCACCGCAACATCAGACAACCGTGATTAATCCGCAAAATGGGGATCGACGCAGCAACTTTTCGATGAAACTCCGGTTTTTCTCGACGAAATTCCGCGGGGCATGGGTATGGGCCTTGCTGCGCCCGGGGGTGGCGGCAATGTGGCCGCTCCATTACGAGGAAGCGTCATGTCATTGACTGCTCTTGGCATCAACTGCACACTGAAATGTTCGCCCGCCGCGTCGTCTTGCGAAAAGCTGCTGAGCCAGGTCGCCCAAGAGTTGCGGGGCCTGGGCGCCGCCTGCGATCTGGTGCGCGCCGTGGACCACGCCATCGCACCCGGCGTCACCTCGGACGAAGGGCCGGGCGATGCATGGCCCGAGCTGCGCCGCCGTATCCTGGCCGCCGACATTCTTATCCTGGGCACGCCGATCTGGCTGGGCCATCCGTCCAGCGTCTGCCAGCGAGTGCTGGAGCGCATGGACGCATTCCTGGGCGAACTGGACGACGGCGGGCGCATGGCGCCCTACGGCCGGGTGGCCGGCGTGGCCGTAGTGGGCAACGAAGATGGCGCGCACCACGTCTGCGCCGAACTGTTCCAGGCGCTGAACGACGTGGGCTTCACGCTGCCGGCCAGCGCATCGACCTATTGGGTGGGCGAAGGCATGCACAAGACCGACTTCCAGGACCTGTCCGCCACGCCCCCGAAAACAGCGCAGGCCACCCGCGAGCTTGCGCTGAACTGCGTGCATCTGGCGCAGGGGCTGCGCGCCTCGCCGTACCCGCCGCGTTGAAACCGCAAAGCTCAGGGCGCCCGGAGCCGCGGCATCGGGATGATCGGGTTTGCGTCACTCGGGGCCCAGATCGCGGCGCGCGGTTTCCGGAACCGTCAGGGCGATCAGGAATACGCAAACGGCAATTGCGGCCAGGTAGTATCCCGGCGCCGCGGAGTTTCCGGTTTCGCGTACCAGGAACGTACCGACGAATGGCGCCGTGCCACCGAACAGCGCATACGACGCGTTGTAGCTGATAGCCGCGCCAGTGAACCGGGTCGACGTGGGAAACAGTTCAACGAAGAAGGTGTAGCTGCCGCCACCATAAAGCGACAATGCGGCGGCCAGCAATATCTGCGCGCTTACCGCGTTGGCCAGCGTGCCGCTGGTCAACAGCCAGAAGGCGGGCAGGCTGACCAGGGCGACGCACAAGGCCCCCGCCAGCAACATGGGCTTGCGCCCTACCGTATCGGATATCCGTCCGGCCAACGGAAGCAGCAGTGAAAAAGTCAGCAGGCCGGCGGCATTCGAGAGCAGCGCATCGGCCTGGGACAGCTTCGCCACTGTCTGCAGATACGTGACGAAGTAGCCCACCAGGAAATAGAACGTCAGCGCATTGAGCGACATGATGAAGAACACTTGCGTCATGCGCAGGCGGTTGCGCAGGAAGGTCTCGCGCAATGGGCTGCTTTCCTTGGCACCAGGCCGGCTGACCGCCTGCTTGAAGGCTTCGCTTTCCTCGGTCTTGCGCCGGATGTACAAGCCCACCAGCGACAGCGGCGCCGCCACCAGGAACGGAATGCGCCACCCCCAGGACGCATAGTCTTCGGCCGACATCGCGGCCGTCAGGCCCAGGATGAAAATGCCCGCCACGATCGAAGGGACGGCTGACATGGCGGTGGTGATGCCGATCCAGAGCGCGCGGCGGTCGCGCGGCGCATGTTCCAGCACGAACGAAGGAGCGCCCACCGCCTCGCCGCCGGCCGAGAAACCTTGCACCAGGCGGCAAAGCAGCAGCAGCACCGGAGCAAGAATGCCGATCTGCTCGTAACTGGGCAGCAAGCCTATCAGCGCCGTGGCCCCGCCGATGGACAGCAGTGTCAAGGCCAGCACCTTGCGCCGGCCGATGCGGTCGCCCAGCGCGCCGAAGAAAACCCCGCCCAACGGGCGTACCACGAACGCCACGCCATATACCGCAAAGGCGGCCAATATGCCCACGACGGGATCGCCCGCTGGAAAGAACAGCTTGGCAATCGTCACGACCGAAAAACCATAGATCGCAAAGTCGTAGAACTCTACGAAGTGCCCCACGGCACCTGCTCCCAACACTCTCCGGGCCGCACTGCTGGACCGGGTGGCCGAGGTGGCCCCTGTCAAAGAGACTTCCATTGCATTCCCCTGATATCCGTATGACTGGTCAGTACTGCATGGCGCGCCTTGCGGGCGCGGTGGATTGCCGCATCATGTGCCCCCACGGGGCGCATCGAAGACAGGCAGGTTGTAGCGGGGGTCGTCGTGCATGCGCCAGTAGGCATCGCGGACCCGCCGCGTAAAGGGGCCGGCGCCGCCCTGCCCGACGATCCGGCCGTCGACCCATCCCACCGGCATGACACCGCCGGCGGTACTCGTGATGAACACCTCGTCGGCGCGCCGCAGTTCGTCGGCCGGCACGTCGCGCTGCTCGACCGCCAGGCCCAGGCTTGCGGCCGCGTCGATCGCGCTGCGCCGCGTCACGCCTTCCAGCGCGCCGCGCCTGGGCGTGGCCAGCGCCTGGCCGGTCAACGCGAAGAGATTGAACCCCGGGCCCTCGACGACGTTGCCGTGCCCGTCGGTCAGGGCAACTGTTTCGTGGCCGCCGTCGTAGGCGTCGAACAAGCCACGCACCAGATCCAGCCAGTGGTAGTTCTTGACGGTGGGATCCACCGATTCAGGTGAAATCCGATGCACCGGGCTGATGCAGAGCCGCAGCCCCCGTTCTTGTTGGGCGGCGTCGGCGATCCAGGTGAAAGGCACGGCAAAGGCATAGAACTGGTTGACGCACATGCGGGGGTCGCGCGAACCCGGCGGCGCCACGCCACGGGTGCAGATCATCTCGACATAGGCCTGGCGCAAATCGGCCATGCGCACGCAGTCGATCAATATCTGCCGGATCTGCGCCCGGTCGTACGGAATCTGCATGCGCAGGCGGTCCATGCCGCGCAGGAAGCGGTCCAGGTGGTCTTCCAGCCGGAAGAAGCTGCCATTCCATACATGGGCAACGTCATAGGTGGCGTCGGAGTGCAGGAATCCCCAGTCCAGTATGGGGATCCGGGCTTGCTCCATCGGCACGATCCGGCCGTCCACGAAGGCGGCGCCGGGACGCTGGCCCTGGTAGAGGGTGGACGGATGGGCGGTGGCTTCGGACATCGGCGAATGGCTCATAGAGGTGTGCAAAGAAAATCTGCCTGCGCGCAGGCGACAACGGCCCCTGCGCGGCTTGCGGGCCGCGCAGGGCTCGGATCGGATCAGGAATCGGGCCCGCGTTGTGCGGGCGGCGGTCAGTTATCGCGCCATAGCGGCTCGGGGCTGTCGTCCAGCGGGTAGAACGGCCGTCGGCAACGGGTCCAGGGCAATTGGCGCAGATCGGCCCGGCCCGCGCCCGGCGTATCCAGGGCCACCCGGTGCGGCGCCCAGGAATATGCCTGCTTGTAGTTCATCGGGTTCTTGACGACGACGTATTTGAACTGCCGGACATCGATGCCGGCGGCCAGGTACTGTTCGTCGGCATACTCGTACGTGGGCCGGCTGGTGGCCAGGACGGTCACCCTGCCCTGGCGCAACACGGCGGCCGGCCCCATGGTGGCGGTAATGCCGCCCATCAGGCCGCCTCGATACGTGAAGCTTCCATCTTCGAGCAGGCTTTGCACGCGCCCGGAAAACTGCACCGGCTCGCCATGGCGGGTCTCGATGTGGTTGCCCAGCCGGCATTCGACATGTGCCCCGACGCCGCCACGCCGCGCTTGCGCAACGGCCTGGGGGTCGACGATCTGCACCAGCAGCGTGGCGGCCGCGTCGGTGGCCAGGAACCGCTGCAATACATACGCACTGTCGCCGGCGGCACCCGCGCCGACGGCGTCGGACATCTCGCTCAGGATGACCGGACCCTGCTCGTTG
>DASPIV010000005.1:0-5590 GCA_035628955.1 Bordetella sp. | reverse complement strand
TCGAATTAAAAACGGGCGAAGTACTGGCGTTGATAGGACAGAGCGGCTCGGGCAAATCCATGACTTGCGCGGCGGCATTGGATCTACTGCCCCCCGGCGTCCATAAAGTGAAAGGTTCTGTGGCGATCGATGAAGTCGCGCAATCTCCGGGCTTAATTCGGGGCAGGCTGGTTGCCAGCATCCTTCAGAATCCCCGCAGCGCTTTCAATCCGGTTCGCACTATTCGAGCCCACGCATACGAAACATTTAAAGCGCTCGGCTTCGATAAGCAATCCTGGGCCGAACGGATTGAAGCGGCACTCATTGAGGCGGGCCTGGAAAATCCGGAACATGTCCTTGACTTTCACCCATTTGAAATGAGCGGAGGAATGCTCCAGCGCACGATGATCGCTATCGCACTGGCTAGCGAGGCGCCTTTTTTGTTCGCGGATGAACCGACAACTGATCTTGATCTCGTCGTGCAGCGGGAAATTCTGGACCTTCTCGATGGCATTCGGGCGAACCGGGGGTTGGGGATATTGATGGTCACCCATGACATGGGGGTAGTTGCCAGCCTGGCTGATCGTGTTTGTGTCATGCATGGCGGAAAGATCATTGAGCGAGGGCATACCGCCGAAATGTTCTACCAGCCCAGGACGGCGGCAAGTCGACTGTTGATTGACGCGCACCTGTCGCTTTACGAAAGGAAAAACGCAGCATGAGTTTGTTGAGGGCGCTGCAGGTCAGCAAACATTTTCGCCAGCGGCCTGGCCCCTTGCAGCCTGGCGATCGGCTGATTCTTGACCAGGTTTCCTTGTCCATAGGATATGGGGAGACAATCGCGCTGGTCGGGAAAAGCGGGTGCGGCAAAAGTACACTTGCCCGAATTCTGATGGGCTTGGAGTCGCCAAGCAGCGGTTACGCCATGTTTGAAGAACAACGTGTGGACCCAAGAGACAAAGCATTGATGCAACGTCTGTTCCTTAGTGTCCAGATGGTGTTTCAGGACCCGGTAACCGCGGTCAGCCCCAGATATACGGTCGGAGAGATCATTTCCGAGCCGCTTCAATTTCTAAAGCGCTACACCCGCGGGCAGATACGTGAGCGTGTGTCCGACTTGTTGGCGGCAGTGCATCTGTCAGATCGCGATTATGACAAGTATCCTCAACAGATGAGCGGCGGCCAGTTGCAACGGGTATGCATCGCCAGGGCGCTGGCGCCGGGCCCGCGGTTGATTATCCTGGATGAGGCCGTCTCGAATCTAGACCTGCACTTGCAGATTCAGGTGCTCGACTTGTTTTCGGAGTTGCAGCATAGCCGGAACGTGTCTTATCTATTCGTCTCGCATGACCTACGGCTGGTGGAAAGATTCTGTACGAAAGTGTTGATCATGGATGGTGGAAGAATTGTCGAGACCGCGCCGGTGCAGAGCCCTTTGTTCTTGAAGTCAAAAGAAGGCAGGGCCTTGACCGACGCCATCTTGCCGGCTTTTCCTGTATCGCTCGCAAGTTGATCCGAACATAGCCCTCAAAGGCACTTGAGGGCGAGCGTGGTCCAACAAGCAGACCAGTGGGCCGGCGGTCAATGCGGGTCGTTCTTGTCGGCGGCGAGGACGTGCAGGTTTCCCATGCGAACGCCTCTTTGATTGAACTGCCCATCGGCGAACGCTCTCAGTTCCGATAAAGGGCCTTTTAATACGGTGACCTCGAGGCATTCCCTTTGCGAGATATGAACATGGAGCGTTGCGACGGATAAATCATGTTGTTCATGCTGCGCTACCGCCAAACGTTTCGCCAGATCGCGGGTTCCGTGCTCGTACACACAACTAAGTGTCGCGTAACATGGCATGCGCGGCGACGTTTGCTCTAGCTCTTTGGTCTGTGCCTCGCGCAGGATATCTCTAACAGCTTCCGATCTGCTGGAATACCCATGACGCTCTACATGCTTATCTAGACTTTCAAGCTGGTCGTCGTCGATTGTTATCGTGATTCGTTCCATCGCATGTACTCTCAAGTGGGAATATGGCTCACATAAAACGGCGACCCTTCCAATGGAACAGTCACGCAACGCGATTTGGTGCGATTGGATTGTGCCCTTCTCTTCCATAACGATACCGCACTACGCTTTCCGACGACGACAAAACGCCACAGGTGGAACGCAAGCATGACCGAGACCCAGCTTATCAATTACGGCATCGGCGCCATCGCCGTCTTTTCTTGCCTGGTCGCGGCTTTTTGGCTCAAGCGCCATGAAGGCCGGGTCAGCAAGCTGGGCCGCAGAGTTGCTTTGCACGCGCTGCGGGCCGCGTTGCTGTGCGCGGCCATACTGACGACGGAACAGTATCTGAAAGGCGTGATCCGGCAGTACCAGCTCGGTGACACAGTACTGCAAGGCGTCGCGTTCTGCGCTCTGCTGGCTATGACGCTGGTCGTCATGTGGCAATTGTTCCTGTTGATCGATATGCTGGAAAAATATCAGGTGCAACGCAGCCAAGACCAGACCTCGGCTCGGGCCCTGGCACGCATGCTGAAGGTGGCCTTGTGTATCGCGCTAGTGCTTCTTTTCGGTGAGCACTTCGGTATGAGCGTATCGGGACTGCTGGCTTTCGGTGGCATTGGCGGCATCGCCATCGGCATGGCAGGCAAGGATATCCTGAGCAATTTCTTCTCCGGCATCATGCTGTATTACGACCGCGAGTTCGCCATCGGCGATTGGATCAGCTCGCCGGACAGGAACATTGAGGGCACCGTCGTGGAGATCGGCTGGCGCCTTACCAAGGTCATGACTTTTGATCACCGTCCGATGTACATCCCCAATGCCCTGTTTACATCGATTACCGTGCAGAACCCCGGCCGCATGACCAACCGGCGCATCAACACGCAGATCGGCCTGCGCTATGAAGATGCGGGCAGGGTGGGCGCCATTGTCGACGCCATTCGCGCCATGCTGCACGAAGACGAAAAAATAGACCAGAGCCAGACTCTACTTGTCTATTTCGACGACTTCGGCGCTTCGTCGCTGAACGTCATGGTCTACTGTTTCACTAGAACCACCAACTGGGAAGCGTGGCTGCACGCACAGCAAGAGGTCTACTTGAAGATCATCGAGATTGTGCACGCGCACGGTGCGGATTTCGCCTTCTCGACGCAGACCGTGTATCTCGAATCCGAGAAGCAGGCAGCCGCGCCCGCCGACAATGGCACACCCTGAACCCCTACCCGATGCCGGTGCCGGACCGAAGATTGAGCGGCGCGGCCGGATACAGTGCCGATACCTGCATATGCCGCACGGCGGTTGCCGGATCGGGTTGTGCCAGATAGGGCACGTTGCCCAGGCAAGGCGCCGGCAGGCGCCGCACCAGTGCCTGCACATTGGCGGGGGCTTGCTGCATGGCCGGATCGACGTGGTTGGCAATCCAGCCGGCCAGGCGCAGGCCGCGCGCCGCGATGGCTTGCGCGGTCAGCAGCGCGTGGCTGATGCAGCCCAGCCGCAGGCCCACCACCAGGATCACCGGCAGGCCCAAGCGCTGCGCCAGGTCGGCAGTATCGTGGTGATCGTCCAGCGGTACCTGGAAGCCTCCTACGCCTTCCACCACCACAGCGTCCGCGCAGGCCGTGGCCGAGCGGTACGCCCGCTGTATCGTCGCCAGCTCGAGCGCCACCCCGGCCGCGGCGGCTGCGATATGCGGCGCCACCGCCTGCTGCAACACATAGGGGCAGCGCACGGCATCGGGCAAGGCCACTGAACTGGCCCGGCGCAATTGCTCCACGTCGTCGTTGATCCAGTGTCCGCCGGCTTGTACGGCACCGGCGGCCACCGTCTTCATGCCGGCCGCGCTCCACCCCTGGCGTGCCGCGGCGTGCAGCAGCGCGCAAGAAATCAGTGTCTTGCCGATTTCGGTATCGGTGCCGGTAACGAAGTAGTCGGCGGGCCGGGGCGGAACATCAGGGTGCATGGCTGGCCTCGTTGTCCAGTTGGTTCAAGGCGGCGGCCAGCCGGTCTACGTCGGCAACGGTGTGCGCCGCCGAAAGCGTGACGCGCAAGCGCGCCGAGCCCGCCGGTACGGTGGGGGGGCGGATGGCGGGCACCCACAAGGCGCGCCGTTGCAGTGCGGCCGCGGCGTGCAGCGCCTGGGCATTTTCACCCAGCACGATGGGCTGGATGGCGGTGGGCGTGGCCTGGTGCCGCCAATGGCGCAGCCGCAGGGCCGCCTGCAATTGCTGCGTCAAGGTGCGCAAGTGCGCGCGCCGCCGGCTGCCTTCGCTGCCTTCGATCAGGTCCATGCTGGCGAGCAATGCATGCGCCTGGGCCGGTGCGGCGGCGGTGCTGAAGATATACGGCCTGGCGCGGTTGACCAGCCAGTCGATGACGGTGCCGTGGGCCGCCACGAAAGCCCCCGCCACGCCGGCCGCCTTGCCCAGCGTGCCTATCATGACCAGATGGGGAGATCGCAGCCCGGCATGTTGCAGCACGCCGTGGCCATGCTCGCCCAGCACGCCGAAACCGTGTGCGTCGTCGACGACCAGCCAGGCTCCGTGGTGTTCTGCCAGCGCCAGCAAGTCACGCAAGGGAGCGATGTCGCCGTCCATCGAGAACACACCGTCGGACACGATCAGGCGGGTCTTTGCCCGGCTGTTGGCCAGCATCTTGGCCAGCGCGTCAGTATCGGCATGGGGATAGACGTGGACTTGCGCACGCGACAATCGTGCGCCGTCGATCAGCGAAGCATGATTCAGGGACTCGGAGTAGATGTCGGCATCTTTACCCGCCAAGGCCCCCAGCACCGCCAGGTTGGCCATGTAGCCGGTGCAGAAATACAGCGCGCGTGGCTGTTCCAGGTACGGTGCCAGCATGGCCGCCAGCCGTTCTTCCAACTGTGCGTGGGCCCGGCTGTGCCCGCTGATCAGGTGCGATGCGCCGCTACCCGCGCCGTAGCGCGCCGCCCCCTCGGCCAGCGCGGCGACCACGGCGGGGTGCGCTGCCAGGCCCAGGTAGTCATTGCTGCAGAAGGCCAGCGTGTCCTGTCCGTCGACGCGCACGTGCGGTGCGCACGGCGATTCGGCAGTGCGCCGGCGCCGGCGCAAATGCTGTGCATCGAGCTCGCGCAGCGCGGCATCCAGGGTGTCCAGTAGCTGCATGTCAGCGGTCCTTCAGGGCGTCGTCCAGCGTGGCCAGTGTTTCGCGGGCCATCCATGCGGCGGTGTCGTCATCAAGCACGTAGGGCGGCATCAGATAAACCGTGTTGCCGATGGGGCGCAGCAACAGTCCGCGCGCCAGGGCCGCGGTGGCGTAGCGCTGCCCAAAGCCGGGATCGGCCGCGACGTCGAAGGCCCAGATCATTCCCGTGCGCCGCAAGTGGTGCACGGCGCGGTGCGCTTGCAGCGGCGCCAGGGCCGCATCCAGGCCGGCCGCCCGCGCATGGTTGCGCGCCAGGACATCGTCTGTCTCGAAGATGTCCAGCGTGGCCAGTGCGGCGCGGCATGCCAGCGGGTTGCCCGTGTACGAATGCGAATGCAGGAAGCCGCGCGCCACATCGTCGTCGTAGAAGGCGGCGTGGATCGTATCGGTACTCAGCACCAGGGACAGGGGCAAATACCCGCCGGTAATGCCT
>DASPIV010000004.1:0-11116 GCA_035628955.1 Bordetella sp. | reverse complement strand
GTAGCCCACGCCGTACATCACGGGCAAGGTCAACACCATCGACACATACGGCCCCAGGACCGATCCCGCCATGCCGTGGCCGGCCAGCAGCACAAAGAAGAAATACGTGATGTACATGCCCAGCATCATGAAATCGCCCTGGGCGAAGTTGATGACGCGCATGATGCCGAAGATCATCGCCAGGCCGACACACATCAGGCCGTAGATGCCGCCCACCAGTATTCCCGCGGCCAGGGCCTGCAGGAACGCTTCCAAATGGATTTGCAGTTCTGTCATGGATTCTTCCTTGCTTGAACGCGGCCAGGTCCGGCGGCGGCGCACAGGCGCGGCAGTTCGGCGGCATCGGCCACTTGCTCGTAGCGATCGACCAGGTCTTCGATGTGCGCGGCGGCATCCGCGCCCACCACCGCGGCCGCCGCCAGGCGGAACCGCTGTCGTATCAGTGTGTCGTCTGCCGCCACCACGTCGTCCAGCGCGGCACTGGCGCTGCCGCCGTCGTCGAACTGCAGTGTCACTCTGGCCCCCTGGCGCGCCGGAAAAGCAGCGCTATATGCGGCATCGGCACACAAGGTGGTGGCCGAGAGCAGCCGCGCGATTTCGGGATCGTTCAGGCGCCGGTAGTTGTCTTCGGCAATGGCGCCATGAACCAGCGTGGCCGCCACGCCGAACGGAATGCTCATTTTTGCCTGCAGGGCGTACTGGAACGGGCCGGTGGCGTCGCAGCCTGGGTAGTGCACGGCGGCCTGCGTGGTGTCGATGCGCACTGCGGCGATGCGGCGCGTGCCGGCCTGGCGCGCTGCCTGCAGGGCAGCCTGGCACGGCGACTGCGCAAAATTGCAGGCCGGCGCCGGCTTATTGAATACCTGCTCGATCTCGGCCTGGCCATCGGCGAACAGCACGATGTCGCCCTCCATCGGCGCGCGGGCATAGGCCTGGAAGAACCCGGCCTGACCTTCCAGGATGGATGCCGACGCATGCGCGCCGTGGCGTGCCAAGTCCAGGCAGGCCCAGGCATTGCGCACGACAAACCCCGGATGAAAGTACATTTCGCTGCCGCCGGTGTGCGCCCATTCGTTCAGCCCGGCACAACAGTTGCCGGCCAGGGCAAAGGCATGCCGGGCACGGGTTTCATCGAACCCTGCCAGGTGCGCGCCTGCCATGGCGGCGGCAAATGGCCCCACCAGGCCGGTTGGCCGGAACAGGCGAGCCAGCGTCGGGGTCATGACGGCACGGCCCAGGCGCGCACCCGTTTCGTAGCCGACGATGGCAGCCGCCAGTACCTGGGCGCCCGACACTGGGTGTTGCTGCGCCAGGGCAAGCGTTGTGGGCCAGACCACGACGCCCAAGTGCGCAATGCTGCCCGCATGCATGTCCTCGCGTACCAGGCCATGGCCGGCCACGGCGTTGGCAAACGCCGCGGCGTCCGGCCGGCGCGTACCGGCGCGGCCGATCACATGGGCGCCATCGGCCGCGGGGGCGGCCAATGCGGCGGCCTGTTCGCTCCAGGGCAAGGGCAGCGCCTCGAAGGCGCACGACAGGTAGTCCAACAGACAACGCCTGGCCTGCTCCAGAGTCGCGCGGCTGAACGTCCGCGGTGCCAGCGCGTCGCGTACCAGCCTGCCCGCCCGGCCCTCTACTTGCATGGTTGGATATTCCATACGGGGTTTGCGCTAGCCACGCCTAGTAGCCCATCGCGGTCAAGGCGCCGTCGATTTTCAGCGTGACGCCCGCAATCGATAGCGACTCGTCCGATGCCAGGAAAACGGCCGTTGCGGCGATGTCGGACCCTTCGGCCAGCCGGCGCAACGGCGTGCGCGCCCGCCGCGCCTCCCAGCCCTGTGCGTCGATGACCGAACTGGCGCCCGGCGTCACCACCGGCCCGGGCGCCAGGGCGTTGACGCGGATCCCCAGTGGCCCCAGCTCCACGGCCTGCTGCCGCGTCAAGGTATCGAGCGCACCCTTGATGCAGCTATAGACCGCGGCATTCTTGATCGCCACCGAGACAGCCACCGACGACAGATTGATGACGGCGCCACCGCCGCGCGCTGCCAGATGCGGCGTGGCGGCCTGCAGCGACCACAAAGCGCCCTTAAGCCCCACATCTATCATCTTGTCCACCACCGCCTCGGGCATGTCGGTCAACAATCCGTAGTAGAAATAAGCCGCGTTGTTGACCAGGATATCCAGGCCGCCCACCTGTTGCGCATACCCATCGATGGCGGCCCGCACCGCCGTGCGATCGGCCACATCGCAGGTCAGGGCGGTTGCGCCCGGCACCGTGGCCACCGCCTGCGCCAGCAAGGCCGCATTGTTGTCCAGCATGCCCACCCGTGCGCCTTCGCGCGCATAAGCACTGGCGATCTCCTTGCCGATACCGCCGGCGGCGCCGGTCACGACCGCCGTCTTGCCTTCCAGTCTTCCCATTTCATGCTCCGTGCCCGTTCAGGGCTGCAGATTGCGGTCCTTGACGATCTTTCCCCACTTGGCGATTTCGTCGCGCAGGTATTCCTGCGCCTGCGTCGGCGAATTGGCCACCACTTCGGTTCCGTCGCGTTCGAAAAAGCGCTGCATCGCCGGACCGGCGGCCACTTTCACGGCGGCCTCGTTCAGCGCCTGGATCACCGTGGCCGGCGTGCCGGCCGGAGCGGCCAGAATGAACCAGTTGCGCGCTTCGACGCCCGGCAGTGTCTCGCCCACCGTAGGCGTGTCCGGCACCGAGGCCATGCGCTTCGGTCCGGTCGTGGCGATCAGGTTGAGGCTGCCTGCGCGCACGTGGGGCAGCGACGAGGCGGGGTTGTCGATCATTACGTCGACTTCGCCGCTGATCAGGTCCTTGAACGCGGCGCCCGCTCCCTTGTAGGGCACTTTGGTGAAAGTCACGCCCGCCTGGGCGGCAATCATTTCGGTAGCCAGCGCCTGCATGCCGGTAATACCGCTGAGCGCGACATTGATGGGTTCTCCTGCCTTGGCCATGCGCACCAGGTCGGCAATACTCTTGGCCTTGAAATCCTTGCTGGTTACCACCACTTGCGGGGCCGCGGCCACGATCGTGATCGGCACGAAATCCTTGACCGGGTCATAGGGAGCCTGCGGATAGAACGCCGGTGTCGTGGCGAACGCGGCGGAGCTGAGCAACAGCGTATAGCCGTCCGGCGCCGATCGCGCCACTTCGGCCGCGCCGACCTGTCCGGTGGCGCTGGCCTTGTTCTCGACCACCACGGTCTGCCCCAGCAGGGTGCCCAGCTCCTGGGCGAACGGCCGGGTCAGCGCGTCGACACCGCCGCCGGCGGCGAACGGCACCACGATGCGCAAAGGCTTGTCAGGAAAATCCGCGCTTGCGGATTGCGCCAGGGTCAAGCCAGCCAAGGCCAGCACCGCCAGGCTTGTGTAATGCTGCCACCTCATGTCGTCTCCTTTTTCCGTGCTGCATACGTGGTGCGCCGGCGGCGCGCCTACCCATTCCGATCAGGCCGCCAGGGCCATAACCCGTGCCGCATCGCGCGCAGCGTCCAAATGCCACAGCGCGTCGATCAATGGCTGAGGATTCCAGCCGGGCCGGCCCACACAGCCCAGATCCCGCAATTTCTGCTCGAGCTCGCGATCGCTGAGCGGACGCCCCGCCGACCCGCGCGCGGCTTCTATCCGATGCTCAAGCTCCATACCGCCGCGCAATGCAATCCGCACTTGCACCCCATCGACCGAATAGCTGGCGTCTTCATGCACCACCACCTTGGCGCCCAGTTCGCGCAGGGCCGGCTCGCGCACCGCCGCGTCGCTGAATTCAGCCAGCCCGGCGCGCCCGCGCGCCAGCACGGCGGCCACGGTGTGCTGCGCGCTGACCTGCGATTCGCGGCCGGTGGCCACGCCTGGCCGGTCGGTGCGTTGGCGCAGCAAGGGGTGGCCCGTCAGCGTGATGCGCTCGATACTTGCCAGACCGGCATCGGCCAGGCGCCTATCTCCGGCCAAGACCAGGCAGGCATCGATGACGGGGTTGAGCACAACGCCGCACGGATAAGGTTTGTAGGTGTTGTCGCCCAACTGCCAGTGCCCGCCCAGATCCTGCGTGACAGCGTCCAGGTCGGGCGGGTCGGCGGCCACGCGCAAGAAGCCGCGCGCGCCCTCCAGCGGCGCGGCCGGTCCATCGAAGCCTTGTTGCGCCAGCAGTGCCGACAGCAGGCCGTTGCGCGCGGCGTTGCCCACGCCCACGCTCTTGGCCATGGTGCCCAGCGTCTCGACCAGGCCACCCGCCTGGCTGGCTGCCGACCCCAGTGCCCAGACCAGCGCCTCGGGCGCCAGCATCAACGACTTGCCGGCGGCGGCCGCGGCCCCGAACACCCCGCAGGTCGAGGTGATATGCCAGCCGCGCGCATAGTGTCCAGGCGAAACCGCATTGCCCAGCCGGCACTCGACTTCAACGCCAAGCACAAAAGCCAGCAGCAGCTCGGCCCCGCTCATCGGCTGGGCCTGCGCCAGCGCAAACAGGGCCGGCGCCACAGGCGCCGTGGGATGGATGATGGTGGGATGGTGCGTATCGTCGAAGTCATACACATTCGCAGCCATGGCATTCAAGGCGGCGGCATTGAGCATGTCGAACCGCTCGGGACGCCCCACAAGGCCGGCCTGCTGCCCGGCCGCGAAACGCCCGTAGGTGGCCACTGCGATATCCAGCGTGGGATCCTGCGCGCCCGCCAGGGCCACCGCGAAATAATTCACCAAAGACCGGCGGGCCTCATGGCGGATCGGATCGGGAATGTCTTCCCATCGGCATGCGGCGACGAACTGCGCCAGGACCTGGGAAATACCGGACGGACTGCCTGCCTGCATGTCGCGCTGTCTCCTTGCCGCCATTACCGCCGACGGCCTTCTTGTCGTATGCCGACGGCTGCCAAAAGGCGCCGCGCATGATTTTCGGTATTATAAACAGATTGTATGATTGAATACTCATTTTTCTGTAGGCCGGGACGCGCATCGCAACGCCTGAGCGTTGCGCCGCTGCCCCACGCCGCGCAGCAATCGCATTGCATCCAGGAAGTGCGGCTAAAATGCGGCCAAGTCAGTACACTGCTTCTGACCACCGACCCACTGCCACAGACCGCATGAAAGCTGCCGAGCTACCCGCCGATTTCAAAGTTCCACGCGCCGCTTCGGTGCTGCGTCACAGCGTCACTGAAAGCATCCGCAACGCCATCCTGGTGGGCCGCTTTCAGCCGGGCGAACGCCTGCCCGAACGCGAACTGTGCGAAATGACCGGCGTCAGCCGCACATTGGTACGTGAAGCCCTGCGGCAGCTGGAATCCGAAGGGCTCATCCACGTCATTGCGCATCGCGGCCCAGTGGTCGACCGCCTGCTGCCCGAACAGGCCGAAGGCATCTACCAAGTGCGCGAAGAGCTCGAAGGCCTTGCCTGCCAGCTGTTCGCCGAGCGCGCTACCGACGAACAGCTCAAGTCTTTGCAAAATGCCTTCCAGGCGCTGAAGCGCGCTTTCACGCAAGGCGGCTCGCTGGAGCAACTGTCGGCCAAGAATTACTTCTACCAGCAGTTGCTGGACGGGGCAGGCAACGAAGCCTTGACCACCACTTTGCGGCTTCTGAATTCGCGCGTCATGCTGTTGCGTTCCACGTCCATGCAGGCACCGGGCCGCGCCAAGAAAAGCCTGGCCGAGCTGGGCGAATTGCTGGATGCCCTGGCTGCCCGGGATGGCCGGGCCGCCCGCAAGGCCGGCAGCCTGCACGTGCGCAACGCCGCCCGTGTGGCCATCAAGATATTGCGCGAAACGCAGGCCGCCATCGCGGCTGAATAAACCCCTGCGGTCCCTGCATCAGCGGCCGCGGCAAGCGGCCGGGCTTTGGTATTTTTGCTAATACTATAATACAATCCTACCAACTAGAGGCTCAACACCACATCCTGGCGCCGTCACGCCACAAGGAGACAAACCTTGACCGCCCCCCTTGCCCCGTTCGAGGTCTATGCCATTCGCTATGCGCATCACGGCGGCCGCAGCCCCGCCGACAACTACCTGGGCAACGTCGATTTCCACGACGCCGACTCCGACCTGGACTACTACGTCTGGGTGGCGCGCCGCGGCGATGAGATCTTCGTAGTAGACACGGGCTTCGATGCCGACTCCGCGCGCCAGCGCGGCCGCGAATTGCTGTTGCGCCCCGCCGAGGGCCTGGCCTTGCTGGGCATCGACGCGGCCCAAGTCCCCAATGTGATCATCACGCATCTACACTACGACCATGCCGGCACGCTGAACGATTTCCCGGCCGCCACATTCCATGTCCAGGATGCCGAGCCGGCCTACGCCACGGGCCGTTGCATGTGCCACGGCACCCTGCGCCACCCGTACTACGTCGAAGACGTGGTGACGTTCGTGCGCAAGGTTTATGCGGGACGCGTGCAATTCCACAGCGGACAGGCCGAATTGGCGCCCGGATTGTCGGTGCACCTGGTGGGTGGCCACACCGCGGGCCTGCAGATCGTACGCGTATGGACGCAGCGCGGCTGGGTCGTACTGGCCTCGGATGCCACGCACTTGTACGGCAATATTGGACACGGCGTGCCGTTTCCGGCGGTGTACAACGTGGGCGACATGCTGGAAGGCCACCAGCTCGTGCGCCGCTTGGCCGACAGCGAAGCCCACATCGTGCCGGGGCACGACCCGCAGGTCATGCAGCGCTACCCGGCCGCCGGCGCCGGACTGCAAGGCAAGGCGGTGCGCCTGGACGTGCCGCCCTCGGAACCCGCATGAGCCGCGCTTCCGCCTTTCTGCAAGGCCGCTGCGCCCTGATCACCGGCTCGACCACCAGCCTGGGGCTGGCCATTGCCGACCACCTGGCCGCGGCGGGCGCGCGCATCGTGCTGCACAACCTGCACGAAGACGACCAGGCCCGGCAGGCACAAGCCGAACTGGCAGGACGCCATGGCACTGAGGTGCTGCTGCAGGCGGCCGACCTGAACGACGTGGACCAGATCGAAGCCATGGCGCAGGCCGCCCAGCGCGCATTCGGCGGCATCGATATCGTGGTCAACAATGCCGTGGTACGCCACTTTGGCCCCGCCGACACCCTGCCTCGTCACCACTGGGATGAAGCGCTGGCCGTCAACCTGTCGGCTGCCTTCCACCTGGCCCGCCTTGCCCTGCCCGGCATGCGCACGCGCGGATGGGGCCGTATCGTCAATATGTCGTCGGTCTATGGCGCGGGAGCCGCCGCCAACCGGATTGGCTACATCACCACCAAGACGGCACTTATCGGCCTGACGCGGGCGCTGGCCATGGAAACCGCGCAAGACGGCATTACCTGCAATACCGTCTCGCCTGGTACCGTGCCTACACCGACCATTGTCACGCGCATCGCCGGCATCGCGCGCGAGCATGGCATTACTGAACAGCAGGCGCAGCGCGAATACCTGGCCGATCGGCAACCCACCGGCCGTTTCGTCGGCATGGACAACGTGGCGGCGCTGATCGGCTTCTTGTGCAGCGATGCCGGCCGCGATATCACCGGGGCGGTGCTGCCCATTGACGGCGGCTGGACCGCCGCCTGACCCATTCCTGTTTTCTTCCTGTGTAGCCAAACCATCATGAGCACTGACCATAAAGACACCCTGGGATTCGTCGGCATCGGCCGCATGGGCGCCCCGATGGCCACCCGCCTGCTGCAGGCGGGCTACGACCTGACCATTTACGACACCAACGCGCAAGCCACCGCGCCGCTGGCCGCCGCAGGCGCGCGTATCGCCGCCAGCCCGCGCGAAGTGGCCGATGCCGCCCATACGGTACTGATGTCGCTGCCCCTGCCCCAAGTGGTAACCGCGGTCGGGCTGGGGGACGATGGCCTGGTGCACGGCGCGGCCGTCAAGACCGTGATCGATTTGTCGACCACCGGCCCGGCGGCCGCCGAGCAACTGGCCGCGGGCCTGCAGGCGCGGGGCATTGCCGTCATTGATTGCCCGGTCAGCGGCGGGGTGGCCGGCGCCGAGCGCGGCAGTCTTGCGCTGATGGTGGCGGGCGCCCCCGAGCACTACCGGGCCGTGCAGGCGGTATTGTCGGTATTGGGCCGGCCCATGTATGTGGGCGAACGGCCGGGCATGGCCCAGACCATGAAAGTCATCAACAACCTGGTGTCGGTGACCGCCCTGGCCATCACGTCGGAAACCCTGGTGCTGGGCGCCAAGGCCGGCCTGGACCCGGACATCATGGTGCAGGTCATCAACGCCGGCTCGGGCCGCAGCAATGCATCCGAAGACAAGATCCCGAAGTACGTGCTGAGCCGCAGCTTCGATTTCGGCTTTGCCATCGGCCTGTCGGCCAAAGACGTGCGCCTGTGCCTGGAAGAAAGCGAGCGCCTGGGCGTCCCGCTGCGCGTAGGCGACGCAGTGCGCCAGTTGCTCAATGCCACCCGGGACAAATACGGCGAACAAGCCGACATGACCGAAATCATCCGCTACGTAGAAGCGGACGCCGGCGTCGAAGTGCGAGGCAAAGCCGCCGGCAAGCCTTGAATATGCGGTCGGGAGTCTGCGGGCCAAAGTGAGGCCAAGTGTCTGACACCCTGCGGGAGTCAGACACCCGAGCCCTACCCCGCATGGCCCTATTTGCGGGCCGTGACCTTTTGCTGCAGCTCCTTGGCCATGGTCAAGTGTTCCTGCAATGCAGGCAGATTCTTGGCGGCAAAGGCCTTGATATCGGGGTCCTTTGCGTTGGCCGACGCATCCTCGAAGAGCTTCACCGCATCTTCGTGGGCCGACACACCGATCTGGTCCGCGTACATCTCGTCAAACCCGTCGTCCGTCATGCTCAGCGTCTTGAGCTTGGCTTTCTGCATCAACGAGGGCTCGGTGGGCGGGTTGTAGCCCTTTTTCTGAGCCAGGGCCTTCAGTTCGTCGCCTACTTTCGTGTGGTCCGTGATCATTTTTTCGGCAAACGCCTTCACGTCGGGGCTGGAGGCCTTTTGCTGCGCCATTTTGCTGCCTTCGATCTCGGCGTGGCCGGATTGAGCGGCGTTTTCGAGAAAGTCCTCGTCATTGCCGTCGAGCTGCTGGGCCCCGCCTTGTGTCTGGGCCCCGCCTTGCGCCGGCGCAGGCGTGGTGGGTTGGGATTGGGCCATGCTTGCACCGGCCATGAGCATGGCACTGCTCGCGGCAATGCCGATCATAAGATTACGTAGTTTCATAAGGCCTCCGTTGCTACGCGCCACGCGCGTCTCGGTTGTAGGACTTTCCCGTCGTGACGGAAAGCCCACCCGAACCAGCAAACTGCATGCCCGGGCCCTACGACGCCGTTTCCTCAGGCCGAACGCCCCCCGCCAGCAGCATCTCGTGCTCTAGCCACTGCAGAAAGGCCCGTACCGGCGGATGCCGCTCACGGCCCGGCACGCATAACGCCGTATATGCCGCGCCCGGCACGTCGATTTCAGAGCGGTATGGCGCCAGCAGTCCGTTGGCCACCCACTCCGAAGCCATGATGGAACTGGCCAACACCACCCCTTGTCCGGCCACCGCCGCCTGCAGGGCATAGTTTTCTTCTTCGTAGACCCGATCGGGGCCGCGGGTGTGCAGCCAGGCCACTCCCGCACGGAAGCACCAGTCGCGCCAGCCGTCTTCATACAGGCGCGAATCGCGCCAGTGCACGGTGATCAACGGCGGACGGCGCGCCGGCCGCAGCGCAGCCACCAGGGCGGGCGCGCCATACACGCCGAACCGCTCGGGCAGGGCACATACAGTCGTCAGCCCGGAATAGGCCCGAGTGCCATAGCGAATGGCCACATCCACTGTGGCGTCCTGGCCCAGGTCCACCACCTGGGGCGTGCTGGACAGGCTGAGCTGGTATTGCGGCCAGGCGTCATGGAAGCGTCCCAGCCGCGGCACCAGCCATAGGGCGGCAAACGAATGCGTGGTCGATACATTGAGCGCGCTGGCGCTCAGCGACGGCTGCAGACGCTGGAGTGCCTGGGCAATGTCGAGCCAGGCGCCATGCACGATGCGAAACAGCATGTCGCCGCTGGCGGTAAGGCTGACGCCGCGGGCCCGGCGATCGAACAGCGGCAGCCCCAGGCGATGCTCCAGCGCCTTCATCTGGTGCGATATCGCCGTGGGGGTCACGTGCAGTTCGGCCGCCGCGCCCTTGAAGCTTTGCAGCCGTGCGGCGGCCTCGAAGGCGCGCAAGGCGCTGACGGGCAAATGAGCAAACATAGTGCTTCCCTTTATAGATGAATTTAATTCATCCCGAGCAAGCTTTGCTAGATTGCCGCCCGCATAATCAAAACCTACATTCTATCCACACCCTACGTTTACTCTTATTTGTGGAAAGATAATATGGCCTCATCTGTTTTGCCCCCTTCTCCCCGCTTGCTGGTTCTGGTCGGCAGCCCTCGCCGGGATGGCAACAGCGCTTTGCTGGCGCAGGCAGTCGAACGCGGCGCCCGGCAGGCCGGCACGTCGGCCGCCGTGCATTTCCTGGATGATTTCATCAGCGGCTTCCTGCGCGACGAACGCGCCAGCGATGCCGCCGGCCAGCCGGACGACCGCTATGGCGAGTTGTTCCTGGAAATGTTCCTGCCTGCCCAGGGCGTCGTATTCTGCACACCCGTGTACTGGTACGGCATGTCGGCGCAGACCAAGGCGTTCTTCGACCGCTCATTCACTTATTACGCAGCCTCTCATCCGCGTTCGCACGAGGTACTGGCCGGCATGGCCGGCAAGCGGCTGGGCTTGACCCTGGCGTCCGAAGAAAACTATCCCGGCGCCGGTATGGGAATCACACACCAGGTTCAGG
Source organism: Bordetella sp. (assembly GCA_035628955.1). Classification (GTDB taxonomy): domain Bacteria; phylum Pseudomonadota; class Gammaproteobacteria; order Burkholderiales; family Burkholderiaceae_B; genus Bordetella_A. The sequence goes on along the minus strand of DASPIV010000004.1, from coordinate 338 downwards.
AGTTCGCACGCTATACGCACTCGCAGTTCGTGGGTGTGGTGCATGGTATCGGCAACAGCCGCGGCGAAGTGGCGCGCGATCCGCGCCAGCCGCTGGCCGCCGCCGAAGCTCTGGGCCGGGAGTTCTTCATGCGCAGCTATAGCGATTACCGCCTGGATACGCCGCGCGACCACCATGTATGGGGCCGCTCGCAATGACCACGCGCGTGACCACGCGCGCGGCAGGGAAAAAGAAGGCAATCGGCGCCATTAAGCAAAACAAATAGACCGCGTCGCAGCGAATGACGCACCATGAAAGCCGTCGATGCGGGACTGCCTGCAAGCTGTATCCGACCTTAT
>DASPIV010000003.1:0-4133 GCA_035628955.1 Bordetella sp. | reverse complement strand
GTGGCCGAGACCCTGCAGCGCAAAACCACTGAAGCGTGGCTGGCCGCCTTCCGGTCGGCGGATATTCCTGCCGGGCCCATGAACACCCTGGATACGCTGATCGATGACCCTCATTTGAATGCCGTAGGGTTCTTCGAAGAGATCGACCATCCGAGCGAAGGACGCATCCGTGCGCTGCGCGCGCCCGTGTCGTGGTCGCGCAGCCATCCCGAACCGTTGTGCGCCGCGCCCAACCTTGGGGAACACGGATTGGCCATTCTGCGTGAAGCAGGTCTCAGCGAGCCTGAAATCGCGGCGTTGTACGATGCCGGCGTGTTGGGCGGACCTGCCCTCGAGCCGGCGGGGCGGCTTGAGCGCGTGACGGGCCTCCGTTAACATCGGCCACTTGCCCACACCGTATCGCAACCCGACCTTCCGCGTGAAAGCCGATCTTCATATAACCGATTCAGGCGACGCAAGCCCATTACCCGTCGCAACGCAGGCCAAAGGCGAGAAAGGGGCATCGACCAACGCCCGGGTGTACGACGCGCTCAAAGACTTGATTGTTAAAGGCCAGTTGCGTCCGGGTGTCAAACTGGTGCACCAGGAACTGGCCGAACGACTGCACGTTTCGCGCACTCCGGTGCGCGAGGCGCTCGAGCGTCTGTATCAAGAAGGCTTCGCTACACGGCTGCCGCGCAGAGGGTTCTATGTGGCGGAAATCGATCATGACGAAGCGCGAGAGCTGTACGAGATGCGAGAGGCGCTCGAGATTTACGCGTTGCGCCGTACGATGGAGCGCGGTATCAAGGCTGCCGAGTTTCGCAAGCTGGATGTCTTCAATCAGCGCTACAAGGCGCTGCTGCAGCAAGACACCACGCGCGAGCGAATGATCGTAGACCGCGACTGGCATCTGGCCATTGCCGCTCTGGCAGAAAATCGGGTGTTGCTGCGCTCGCTGACCAGCATTTTCGAACGCCTGATCCTGAAAATCCGCACCGATGGCTGGCGTACGGTGCGTGGCGAAGAGGCATTGGCGGAACACCAGGCCATCATGAAAGCCTTGCGCGCAAAAGATGCGCGGCTGGCCGAACGCCTTTTGGCCGACCATATCCGTAACGCGAGGCGGCGCCTGGGTAGCCACCTGGACGAGATGGCTGGCTGACAGGTGCGGCGCTACCCTCGGCTCAGTCGCGCTTGATATTGCTGGTGCGGATGACCTCTTTCCATTTCGCGTTTTCTGCGCGTACATATTGCCCAGCCTGATCCGGAGAGCCTGCAAAGGGTTCGTCCCCGCGCATGGAAAACTGTACGCGCACGTCGGGCATGGCCATGACCTTCAGCAGATCCGCATTGAGCTTGGCGATTACTGCGGGTGGGGTGCCGGCGGGGGCAAACACGCCATACCACGAAGAAACCTCATAATCCGGTACTCCGGCTTCGATCATCGTCGGCAATTCAGGGGCATAGGGTTGCCGTGTTTTGCTGGTGATCGCGATGGCGCGCAGCGCCCCCGACTTCACGTGGGGTAGTACTGCCGCGGGGTTGAGAAACATCAGGTCGATATGGCCCGCGATCAGATCCGTCGTCATCTGCGTACTGGACTTGTAAGGTACTTCCAGCATTTTGATGTCCGCCATGGATGACAGCATGACACCCGACAAGTGCGGGGTGGTTCCCAGGCCGGGCATGCCATAACGAAGCTTGCCGGGGTTCGCGCGCGCGTAGGCTAGCAGTTCTTGCAGCGTGGTGGCCGGGACGCTGGGGTGAACCACCAGCAAATTGGGATACCGCGCAATCATCGATACCGGTACCAAGTCTTTCACCGGATCGAAACCCAGCTGCGTTCCTTGCAGGTTGGGGTTGATCGCCATGGGGCCGATCATGCCCAGCAGCAAGGTGTAACCGTCGCCGGCCGACTTCGCTACCCGTTCATGGCCAAGATTTCCGCCCACTCCCGGCACATTCTCTGCCACAACGGCTTGCCCCCACCGTTCTGCGAGCTTGGCGGTGATGACACGGGCGAGCGTATCCGGCCCGCTGCCCGCGCCGCCTGGAATGATCAGCTTCACAGGCTTGGAAGGATAAGCGTCCTGGGCGGTCGCCGTCTGCATCATGCCCAGCGAAAGGGCTGCCATAGAGAGTGTGGCAAAGAGGCGAAGCAGGGCGCGCTGCGTACGTGGCATTTGCATGAGTGGTCTCCTGTTTTTATTGGATAATATTTTGCATGCAAAAGTATAGCTGAAGTCCCTTTTTCTTCGCCAGAATGCCTGTAGTTTTACGGGGGGCTATGGCCTATGGCTCGAAGACTGCCCTGGAAGCCGCCAAGCTCCCGGTAAATCGCATGGCTGTAGACGTGTAGGCGGGCGGAATGGGTGTCGCTGGACGAAAAAAAGCCGAAAAACAGAGTTTTCGGCTTTTTTCAATCATCTATGGACGTTAGAGGATGTCCATGGAACAAAATTCCTGGAGCGGGAGACGAGTCTCGAACTCGCGACCTCAACCTTGGCAAGGTTGCGCTCTACCAACTGAGCTACTCCCGCGTATTTGGCTGCGTTCACCAAAGAAAAAAATTATATCACCGTTTTTTTCTTGCCGCCATCCGCCGGCTTCGCCAGGCCCACGGCGGGGCTTTCGGCGCACGGGCGGCCAGTATAGAGTGGCCACGTATGCCCCGTATCCCGCGGCCAGGCAGCGCGCCGGGCCGTTCCATTTACAGTTCTCATGATGGCTTCCAGTTCCACTACCCCCATTTATGGCGACCCCGGTGCCGCGACATGAGCATTGCGTCCGTCGATTTCGCGCAACTGTATCGGCTGCACCTGGCGGCGGCCCGAGCCCGACCCAAGCCGCCCCAGGCGTGGGACCAGCGTGCCGGTGAACTGGCGCAACGCATGGCGCACAGCCGCTACGCGCAGGATTTCATTGCCCGCATGCATCTGGATGGTGCGCGCACGCTGCTCGATGTCGGCTGCGGGCCCGGCACCCTGGCCTTGCCGCTGGCATCGCGGCTGCAGCAGGTAGTGGGCCTGGACTACAGCCCGCGCATGCTGGATGCCCTGGCGCGCAATGCCCAGGCCCAGGGGCTGGCCAATGTGCGGCCGCTGCTGTGCGCCTGGGAAGACGATTGGTCCGACATCCCGGTATGCGACATCGTGGTGGCTTCGCGGTCCACCGTGGTCGAAGACATGGCCGGCGCGCTGGCCAAGCTGCATGCCAAAGCCCGCCTGGGGGTCTACCTGACGCACCTGGCGGGCGGCCATTTCATCGACCCCGCCATCCAGCAGGTGGTCGGCCGCATCCGGCCGGCCATGCCCGACTATATCTACGTCATCAATATCCTGCACGGCATGGGTATCCATGCCACGCTGGACTACATCACCGTTGAAAGCCAATTGGCCGCTGCGCCGGATTTCGACGATTACGCGCGCCGCGTGGCCCGTACGATGGGCGGCTTGAATGACGACGAGCGCGAGCGCTTGCGAGCCTGGTACGACAGCGCATCTCCGCAAGACCGCCTGGGCGCACCGCTGCGTTGGGCCTTCATTCATTGGCGCAAGAGCGCCGGCGCCTAGCGGCCGGCCGCCGGGCTTGCCTGCCGCGCAGTCTGCCCGAACAAGATCTTTTTCCCTTCCTCGGTGACCGCCGGGCGGCTAGTGTAGGGGTCGCCCTGCGCATAGGCCCGCATGGTGGCCGGCCGGTTGCGTACCGTGTCGAACCAGCCCCGCAGGTTGGGGAACTCGTCCAGTTCTTGCTGCTGCCGTTTCCACGGCACGATCCACGGATACGCCGCCATGTCGGCGATGGTGTAGTCGTCGCCCGCAATGAAGGGCCGGTGCGCCAGGCGGCGGTCCAGTACGCCGTACAGGCGGTTGGTTTCCTTCACGTAGCGGTCGATGGCGTAGGGCAGTTTCTCGGGTGCATACAGCCCGAAGTGGTGGTTCTGGCCGGCCATCGGCCCCAGTCCGCCCATCTGCCAGAACAGCCATTCCATCACCGTCTTGCGGCTGCGCGTATCGGCCGGCAGGAACTGGCCGGTCTTGTCGGCCAGGTACAGCAGGATGGCGCCCGACTCGAACACCGTGATCGGCTCGCCGCCGTCGGCCGGCGCGGTGTCGATGATGGCCGGCATGCGGTTGTTGGGCGAGAACGCC
>DASPIV010000002.1:0-6151 GCA_035628955.1 Bordetella sp. | reverse complement strand
GGCACCTTGTCGGGTGGCGAACGCCAGATGCTGGCAGTGGGCCGTGCCTTGATGGCCAAGCCACGCTTGCTGATGCTGGATGAACCCAGCCTGGGCCTGGCACCGCGCATCGTACGGGAAATTTTCCATATCATTGCGCGTCTGCGCGAGACGGGCGTGGCGATCCTGCTCGTTGAGCAGAATGCCCGTGCCGCCCTGCAGGTGGCCGACTACGGCTACGTACTGGAAACCGGTGAAGTCATCCTGCATGGCCCGGCCCGTGAATTGGCCGGCAACCCGAGGGTGATCGAAAGCTACCTGGGCCTGGGCAAGGCCGCCTGAAAACGCCACCGCCGAAGTAAGGCATATCGCTACGCGCAGCAGTGTCAGGCACTTGCGGAGCCTGACACCTGGCGGGGCCCCCGGCACGTCATGGCTAGGACTTGCCCGAGGGCCAGCGCCCGCCCAGAGCCAGCGTGGCGGACGCAGCCGCCTCACTGGCCAGGCGCGACATCTTCTTGATGGCGGCCGCGGTGAAGCGCTCTTTGGGACCCGACAGCGAGATGGCGCCGCACATTTCCCCACCAGGCCCGAACACGGGGCTGGCCACCGCCGCGCAATTCGGGTCGCGTTCGCCCATCGAGATCAGCGTCAGGCCGGCCTGCGAGGGCGGCTGGCCCTTGACCAGGTAGGCTGTCAGCAGCCGCCCGGCCGCCCCTCTGTCGAGTGGCAGCAGATCGCCCACGCGAATGCGGTCGAGCGTGGAATGGTGCGAGTCGACCCGCAGCAGGCACATGCGCGACTGGGCATCGTGGTAGGCATGGAACGACGCGCTTTCGGTACCTTGGTCGACCAGTTGCCGCAGCAGGGGCTGCACCGCTTCGGTCAGGCGGTAGGTGGCCTCGTAGGCGCGCCCCAGGCGGTGCGCATACGGACCCAGCGCGTAACGTCCGTCGGCACGCCGCACTACCAGGGCGGATTTTTCCAGCGAGGCGATCAGCCGCAGCAAGGTGCTTTTATAGAAACCCGTGGCCCGCGACAGGTCGGCCAGGCTGATGGCGTCGGTACGCTGCGCGATGGCATCGACAATGGCCAGGGCGCGCTCGACGGCGGCTACGCCGTCGGAAGAAGGCTCGGATTGGGGGGTGCGGCTCATGGATGATGCGTAGACTCAGTCGGAGCCGGCCGAGTCCGCATCGATGATCCGGCTGATGACCGGAAAATAGCGATTGCCATGGCCTTGCTCGATGGCGGCGGCGAACCAGAGATCGACGTTGCGCGCACCCGGCGCGTCTACGCCGGTTTGCTCGGCCAGCGCCAGCGCGTAGCGCAGGTCTTTGCGGGCGTACTCGACCGGGAAGGCTTTCTCGGGGAATTCCCCGGGGAGAATAGCCTTTAAGCCATGGTTGCGCAACGCGAAGCTGTCGGCCGACCCGCGCGTGAAGGTCTCGAGCAATACTTGCGGATCCACCCCCGAGCGCCGCGCGATGGCGCGCGCCTCGGACAGCGCCGTCACGGTTTCGAACAGCACCATGTTGTTCAGGATCTTCACCACCTGGCCGCTGCCCACCGGGCCGCAGTGCGTGATTTCAGAGGCGAAAGTGGCGATCAGCGCCTGCACCCGCGCATACACCGCCGCATCGCCGCCCACCATTACCGACAGGGTGCCGGCTTCGGCCGCGGCGCGCGTGCGGGCGACCGGCGCGTCGATGAACGCGGCGCCCTTGGCGGCGAATTCGGCGGCCAGGTCACGCGTGGTGTCGACCGGCGACGTGCTGGTGTCCACGATCAATTGGCCAGGCCGGGCATGGGCCAGCAGCCCGTGCGGTGCGCGCGCCACCTCGGCCACCACTTCGCCCGAAGGTAGCGACAGGAACACCACGTCGCTGTGCCGGGCGACTTCGGCGATCGAGGCGGCCGTTGCCACGCCATGCGCCGCCAGGCGCTGCAAGGGCGCGGGATTGCTGTCGTAGCCCAGTACGGGCAACCCGCTTTTCTTTGCCAGGTTGCGGCAGATGGGCTCGCCCATTACGCCCATGCCGATGAAGCCGGCATGTTTGAAATCAGTCATTGAGTGTTCTCCGATGAAGGGCATGGGCCATTACATGCCCCAGTAAATGCCCTTGGATTGCTGGTACAGGCGCAGGCCCGACAGGCCCTTTTCGCGTCCGATGCCGCTTTGCTTGAAACCGCCGAACGGCGTGGCGATGGAAAGCTGCTTGTAGGTATTGATCCAGACGCTGCCGGCCTCGAGCTGCCTGGCCACGCGCCAGGCGCGCCGGTAATCGCCGGTCCAGATGCCGGCGGCCAGGCCGTAGGCGCTGTCATTGGCTTGTGCGACCAAGTCGTCTTCGTCGTCGAATGGCAGCACGCACAGCACGGGCCCGAAGATTTCCTCGCGCACCACATGGGCGTCGGGCGTCAGCGCGCCCAGGATGGTGGGCAGGTAGAAGGCGCCCGCCTGCAGGGCGCCCGTGTCGGGGCGCCGCCCGCCCAGCAGTACTTCGCCGCCCTCGGCCAGGGCGATGCCCACCATGCTTTCGATCTTGTCGCGGTGTCCGAACGAGGCAATGGGGCCCATCTGCGCGCCGGCCGCATCCGGCAGGTCGATCTTCAACTGCGCGGCGCGCGCGACCAGGCGCTCGATGAACGGCTGAGCGATGCCGCGCTGCACGTACAGCCGCGATCCCGCGACGCACGACTGGCCGCTGCCCTCGAAAATACCCCCGATCACTCCTTCGATGGCGGCCTGCTGGTCGGCGTCGCCGAACACGATGTGCGGCGACTTGCCACCCAGCTCCAGCGCAACCGGCATCAGCTTGTCGGCCGCGGCGCGTGCAATGGCGCGGCCGCTGGCGGTGCCTCCGGTGAAAGACACCATGCGCACGCCGGGATGTTCCACCAGGCGCTTGCCCACCGTGGCGCCCATACCGGTGACCACATTCAGGATGCCGGGCGGCAGGCCGGCTTCCAGCGCGATGCGGCCCAGTTCGAGTGCCGGCAGCGAAGTGATCTCCGACGGTTTGAGAATGACGGCGTTGCCCGCCGCAAGCGCCGGCGCCACCTTCTGCGCCTCCATGGTCATGGGAGAATTCCAGGGCGTGATGGCGGCCACCACGCCATAGGGCTCGTACTGGGTCATGGACAAATAGTTGCCGCGTGACGGCGTGACCTCGGCGTTGAGCGTTTCGCACACGCCAGCGTAGTAGCGGAAGGTGGCCGACGCGCTTGCGACCTGGGCCTGGCATTCGCTCCGGACCTTGCCGTTCTCGATCATTTGCAGTCGTGCCAAGGTATCGGCATTGCGGTCCATGCCGTCGGCAATGGCGCGCAGCAGGGCGGCGCGCTTGTGCGGCAGCATATCGCGCCAGGCAGGCTGACGTACGGCATGCCAGGCCGCATGCACCGCCTGGTCAATCAGCGTATCGCCGGCATTGCTGATCAGGCAGTTGCATTGCCCGTTGGCCGGGTTGGTCGATTCGAACGGCGAGTTGTCGTCCGCGATCCAGTTCGGGCCGATGAGCATCGGCGTAGGTTGGGAAGAGGGGGCGGATTTCGTGGCTGGCATAAGGATCGGACTCGGGGATGAACGGATGGGCGGCTACTTCTGGACTGCGACGCCGGCCTGCGTCGCCACGCCTTTCCAGCGCTGCAGTTCGTCTTGCAGAAACTTCCTGAAGTCGGCGCGGGTCGGGTTGGTCATCGGTTCGATGCCCGCTTCGGCCAGTTGCCTGACGGTGCCGGGGTCATTGGCGGCCTGGGTGAATGCGGCGTGCAACTGGTCGGCGATGGCGGCCGGCGTTCCCTTCGGCGCCACCACGGCGAACCAGTTCGAGGCCGTGACTTCGGGCAGGCCGGCCTCGGCGGTGGTGGGCAAGCCGGGCAATGCGGGCGACCGCTGTTTGCTCGCGACCGCCAATCCGCGCATGCGCCCGGATTCGATGAAGCTGCGCAACGGAGGAAGGTCCATGATGATCGCGTCGACATGGCCGGCGACCACGTCGGTGGCGGCAGGCGCGCCACCTTTGTATGGCACGTGGGTCACGTTCGCCTTGGTGGCCGTCTTGAAGAGTTCGATCGCCAGGTGCGGCAGTCCGCCGGTGCCGGAAGACGCCATGGTCACATCCTGCTTGCCCGCCAGGCGCACAAGCTCTTCTAGCGTTTGCGCAGGCACGGACGGGCTGATTGCGATCACTTCCGGTGTCATGGCGACGGTGCCGATGCCCACAAAATCGCGCAGCGGATCGTAGCGGATCTCGGCCATGGTGTAGGGGTTAATCGCGAGCGTGCTGGCGCTGCCCAGCAGCAGGGTATAGCCATCGGGCTGGGCATTCGCAACCAGGTCGGTGGCAATCACGCCATTGGCGCCCGGCCGGTTCTCCACGACCACCGGTTGGCCCAGAAGTTCGCCTGCCTTGGCAGCGACGATGCGCGCCACGACATCGTTGGATCCGCCGGCCGCGAAACCCAGTACAAGCCGCAAGGGTTTGTCGGGATATTGCTGGGCCATGCCGGGTGTGGCGGTTGAAAGCAGCACGCCGGCCAGCAGGCCCGCCATGCTCGCGCGCAGGGTTTTACGCATGGCGGTTCTCCTGTCGCGAGATGCCATACGACACCCTTACGTCGTTGACGAGGTCCCTGGGGGGCGTACGGAAAGGAGAATGGATATGCTGGCTCTTGGCCAGGCCGATGGAGCGCTTCAGGCTGACCAGCGTCTGGGCGAATTTCAGGCCGCAGGCGGTCGTCTCGATGACCGGCACGCCCGTATTGGCAATGCTGCTGAAGTTGTGCTTGACGAATGCCGGGCCGAACAACTGGCCACCGGCGATGATGACGTCCGCGCCGTCGGCGATGCACTGGCGAGCGGTTTTTTCGAACTCGACCAGGAACTCGTCGTCCTTGCCTTCGAGGCAGCGTACGAAATTATCGTAGGTCATGCCGAACTTTCGCACCGGACGCGTGGCGAGTGCCTTGTCCTGCAGCCCGTAGGTGCGGATGTTGTGTTCGATGATGGGTACATAGCCTTCGTGCACCGTCAGCATCGCGAACCGGCGCCCCAATGTCGCGGCCAGCATCATGGCCGATTCTCCCGGCCCCGCCACGGGGATCGAGGCGGCCTCCCGCGCCGGGTACAAGCCGGGATCCCAGTGGCCGCCGACAATGGCGCCGTCGATGCCTTGTTCTTCCATTTTCAGAATGTCGTTGATGACGTAGACATCGTTGACCGTGCCCAAGTACAGCGACGACAGCAATGAGGTCGTTTTTTCGAGCCAGCCGATGGTGACTGACACGTCGGGCCCCATGACATGCTGTGTATAGGCCTGCAGGGTCTCGTCCAGCAGATCGCCGCGTGAGGTTCGATCAGGCATGGCTTTGCTCAAGCCGATGGGCCAATACAGTTTCATTTTTTCGCCGGACATGATGGGGGTCTCCTCCTGGGATGGTCTGTGATGCCGCAACGCATGAGCCATTGCATGGCATGGCAAATGTTCTGTTGTACAGAATACATATTCTGTTATTGGCCATTCTGGGCCGCGACGCCCGGCTTTGTCAAGCGTTCGCGCCTGTGTTCCCGATAGGCGGATACGGGCAAGTATTCCGGCAAATGATCTGCAGACGAGCATTGCGTCTTGGCTCCAGCCAAGATAGGATTACTCCGTAAAGAGAATAACTGTTCTGTCAGAAAGAACACTCAACAGGAGAAGAACTGGAATGACAAAAGCCGATCAAAGCTTTGCGGCACAGGACATGGCGCAGTTCGCAAGCGATGCGGCCTGGGATCGTCTGCCGGAGCAAGTCCGCCGCGAGGCGGCCAGGGCATGGTTGAACTGGGTGGCGTGCGCCATCGGCGGCGCGCACACGGCAACGATGGATGCGGCAGTACAGGGCGTGCTGTCGATGCAATCGCAAGGCGATGTGCCGATCCTGGGGCGGGCCGAACGGGTGGGTGTGGCAGACGCCGCATTGCTGGGATGCCTGAGTTCTTCGGCGCATACGTATGACGATACTCACCTCGCCACCATCACTCACCCCACAGGGCCGGTGGCGTCGGCCGCGCTTGCCGTATCCGCCAGGCTGTCCGGCCAGGGGCGGCCAGTGGGGGGCGCGAGCCTGCTGGCGGCGCTGGTCGTCGGGCTGGAACTGACCTGCCGCGTCAGCTGCGCCCTTGGCC
>DASPIV010000001.1:0-5296 GCA_035628955.1 Bordetella sp. | reverse complement strand
GGCCAAGGGCCGCGCGAACGGCGGCAAAAACGACGGCAAATAAGAGCGTGCCGGCGCTCAGCGGGGCGCCGGGCCGGCCAGTGCATCCCAGGCGTGCATGGCCAGCCGGGCGGCCTGCTGCAGCGCCTTGCGCGACGCGCCATCGCGCGCCTGGATCGCCATGCCGTGCAACACGATGGCGTAGTATCCGGCCAGGGCCGGCAGGTCGGCCTGCGCCGGCAGTTCGCCGTGGCGCACCGCCTCGCGCAGGCGCCGGAGAATCAAGGCCTGCATGTGGCGCCTGCTATCGCACAGCATCTTGCGGACGGGAGCATGCTCGTCGGCGCTGGCGGGCGCGCCCAGCACGACCAGGCAGCCGCGGGGCCTGCCCGGCTGTGTGCCGGTCCGTGCCGCGGCAAGCAGCATGTTCTCGATGCCGGCCCTGACCGTGGGCGCACGCAGCAGTTCTTCCTGCGTGCAGGCGCCTTCGTGGCTGCCATACCAGGCCACGGCGTCGCGGAACAATTGCGCTTTCGAGCCGAACGCACTGTAAAGGCTGGGTGCGTTGATACCCATCGCGGCCGTCAGGTCGGCCAGCGAGGTGCCTTCATAGCCCTGTTCCCAGAACAGATCCATGGCTTTTTGCAAGGCGGTATCGCGATCGAATGAGCGGGGGCGTCCTCGTTCTGTCATGACTGAATTCTACTCGCCGATGCGCCGCGCTTGACGCCGGCCGGCAATGGCGCGATGATATTTATATCGATCACTACAAATATAGGCTCATCATGTCAGACCTGACCGGCAAAATTGCTTTCGTTACCGGCGCCAGCCGTGGCATAGGCGCGGCCATCGCGCGGCACCTGGCCGCAAAGGGGGCCGACGTGGCCATCACTTATGTCAGCTCCCCCGACGCGGCACAGGCCGTGGTGGAAGCGTTGCGCGGCACCGGCCGGCGCGCCCATGCGTACGCGGCCGACGCGGCCGACCCCGCGCAAGTGCGGGCCGCCGTGGACCAGGCCGCGCGCGACCTGGGCGGGCTGGACATCCTGGTCAACAACGCCGGCATTTTCATCGCGGGCCAGTTCGACACGCTGCCGCATGCCGATTTCCAGCGCACCATGGACGTCAACGTGGGCGCGGTGTTCGCGGCCACCCAGGCCGCCTTGCCGCACCTGAAAGAGGGGGGGCGCATCATCAATATCGGCAGTTGCCTGGCCGGACGCACGGGTGAAGCCGGCCTGACGGTCTATGCCGCCAGCAAGGCGGCATTGGTGGGCCTGACCAAGGGCGCGGCACGCGACCTGGGGCCGCGCGGCATTACGGTCAATGTCGTGCATCCCGGTCCCATCGACACCGACATGAATCCGGCCCACCGCGAAGGCGCGGCCGAAAGCGCGGCGATGCTGGCGCTGCAGCGTTACGGGCAGGTGGACGACATCGCCGGCATGGTGGCCTACCTGGCCAGCCCCGCAGCCGGCTACGTGACCGGCGCCGAGATCTCGGTAGACGGAGGGTTCAGCGCCTAGCGCCGGCAGGGCGCTGCCCGGCCCGGCCTGGCTTGGCCGGGCCTCAAGCTTCGCTGGCGCGGGCGTATTCGGCGGCGATCTGCTCGCTGGCCGCCCATAGCCGCCGCGCGCTGTCTTCGATGACCTTGTCGGTCATCGATTCCGATGGCAGGGTCTGCGCCAGGCTGCCCACCACCCGCTTGTCGGCGGGCAGCAGGATGGGCACGGCCACACCGCCCAGGCTGGGCGTGATGCGCTCGCGGCTGATGGCATAGCCGCGCCGCCGGATGGCTGTCAGGTTCTTGCGAAACGCATCCCACGTGTCGCCCAGGTCGGCCGCTGCAATGGCCGGGCCATTGCGCAGGTAGGTCTGGCGCACGCGATGCGGCGCCAGGTAGGCCAGCAAAGCCAGCGAGGCCGCGCCCTGGAACAACGGAAACGGCACCCCGCGCGCGCGCCGCACCACAATGCGGCGGCCCTTGTGGACCAGTGTGTCCGGGCCTTCTTTGTAGATGCACAACACCCGGTCGCGGTACAGATTGTGCAGCAGCAGCACGCGGTTTTCGGCCTGCAGCGTGCGCAGCACCTTGCGGCCCGCCAGATAGAGCGGGTCGGTCAATTGCAGCAAATGCTCGAGTTCGATGATGCGCGGCCCCAGCGCATACGTGCCGCCCGACGACGGCGCCAGCAGGCCGGCATCGCACAGGGACTTCAGGTACCGGTATGCCGTGGATCGGGTATAGCCCAGCAGGGCGGAGATTTCTTCGATACGCAGGATGGGCCGGTCCAGCGAGAACAGGTCCAGGATCTCGAAAGCCTTGCCCAGGCTGGTTGAAGCATTTTCCTTGGCGGTCACAGCAGCGGTCCGAACAGGGGTGAATCGATGGAAGCGAGCAAACGGCGCCCCACATGATAAGCGGCGCCGACCGGATGCGTGGCCGCAGGTCTATCGCAATTTATTGATAAATCCCAAAATACGGGAATATTGACTTTACCAAAATAGCGGGATATCGTTCGTACCCAATGCGGGATAGTCCCGCCGCAAGGTCTCGATCGCCATGGTTGATCCCGCCGCGCCCCGCCCGCAAAAGCCGCTGACCGGCCGCGTGCCGCCGCAAGCCGTGCGCTGCTGCGATTTCCCGGCGCTGCCGGCCGACGTACTGCAACGCTATGCGGGCATCGAAGACCTGACCGCCACGGCGTCCGACGCCATGGACAATCTGGGCCTGGCCGGGGTGGTGCCCGCCTCGGAACTGGCGCCGCACTTGCCGGCGGCCCGCCTGGTGGGCCAGGCAGTCACGGTGCGCAATACCGAACGTCCCGAGGCCGTGGGCGCCGCCGCCCAGGCAGGCAAAAGCCGCATGGGCGAGCACGAGGCCTATAACCTGGCCGAGCCTGGCAATGTGGTCGTCATCGAAGGCTTGCCCGGCGTGTCCAACCTGGGCGGCCAATCGGCCGCGGTGGCGCATCGGGCCGGGTGTGCGGGCGCCATCGTCGATGGCGGTTTTCGCGATCCGCGCGTATCGCGCGGGCTGGGCTTTCCCATCTGGTCGCGCGGCATCACTCCCATTACCGGCAAATGGCGCCTGCAAACCGCCGAGATCAATGGCCGGGTGCGCATTGCCGGCATATCGGTCGAAGCGGGCGACCTGGTGCTGGCCGACGAATCCGGCGTGGCATTCATTCCCTACGCGCAGGCACAGGCCGTACTACAGGAAATGGAACGCATCCAGGCCGGCGACCACCGGCAACAGCGTGATATCGCCGCCGGCATCGACCTGCAGACGCTGGCCAGCACCAAGTACAAGTAGTCACGATAAACGGTCCTCAAAGAGGGAGCCATGGAGACAAGTATTGAATGCGTGGTCGGCGCAGCCGACATCCTGGGCGAAGTGCCGCTGTGGTGCGACCGCACTCGGCAATTGTGGTGGATCGACGTGCGGCGCAGCGCGCTGCAGTCGTACGACCCGGCAACCGGCCGGCACCAGGCGCGCCGCCTGCCCGAAGGCATGCTGGTGGGGTCGATCGCGCTGCGCGAGGCGGGTGGTTTCCTGTTGGCCACCAACACCGGTTTGTACCGATACGATCCCGCCGTGCCGCAGCCGCCGGCATTGCTGGCCAACCCCGAGGCCGACAAGCCCGCCAACCGCCTGAACGATGGCAAGTGCGACCGGCGCGGCCGTTTCTGGGTGGGCAGTATGCGCGATGCCCAGCGCTTGCCGGAAGGCACGCTGTACCGCTTCGACCCCGATCACAGCTGCCACGCGCAGTTCAACGGGATCGTGGTGCCGAACTCGATCGCCTGGAGCCCCGACGACCGCACCATGTATTTCGCCGACACGCATCGGCAACTGATCTGGGCCTTCGATTTCGACCTGGACGATGGCGCCATATCGAACCGGCGCGTTTTCAAAGACTGGACTCACCATCACGGCCGTCCCGACGGCTCGACCGTGGACCGCGAAGGCTACCTGTGGAATTGCATGGTGGCCAGTGGCGAACTGGTGCGGCTGGCGCCGGACGGCAGCGTCGATCGCGTCATCCAGTTGCCGGTCACCAACCCCACATGCCCCGCCTTTGGCGGCCCGGGCCTGGACACGCTGTACATCACCAGCCACTCGCAACGCATCCCGCCCGAACGCCTGGCCGCCGAACCCTGGGCCGGCGCGCTGCTGGCGCTGGACGTGGGCGTGCGGGGCCTGGCCGAACCGCGCTTCGCGGGTTGAATCTCCAAGGAAAAAATCATGCGTATCCTGTCTTTGCTGCTGGCGTGGGCCGGCCTGCTGGCGGCCGCCCCGAGCGGCGCGAGCGATGTCGTGCGGTTGGTGGTGCCATTTTCGGCGGGCGGCCCGGTAGACCAGGTGGCGCGTATTCTGGCGCCCGGGCTGGAAGCCGCGCTGGGGGCCACGGTGGTGGTCGAGAACCGGGGCGGCGCGGGCGGCACGGTGGGCACGAATTACGTGGCCAAGGCCGCGCCCGACGGCCGTACCGTCTTGATGGCGACCTCGGGTTTTGTGATCTCGTCGCAAACCACCGCCAACCTGCCGTACGACCCACACAAGGACCTGGAACCGATTGTGCTGGTGGGCCAGGTGCAGACCCTGCTGGTGGTGCGGCCCACGCTGGGCGTGAACAGCCTGGCTGACCTGGTCAAGCTGGCGAAATCCGGCAAGCCTTTGTCGTTCGGCTCGACGGGCGTGGGCGGCACCATGCACATAGGCGGCGAATTACTGAACCGTGCCGCCGGTATCCACGCGCTGCACGTGCCGTATCGCGGCGCGGCGCCGGCGATCACCGCGCTGATGGGCGGCGAGGTCGACATGGTCAACGCCGACGTGCCGGTACTGCAGCCCTATGTGAAAAGCGGCCGGGTCAAGGCGCTGGTAATTTACGACACCAAGCATTCCGTCGAACTGCCCGATGTGCCAGACGCCGTCGAAGCGGGCTACCCGCAATTGCTGATGAGCAACTGGTACAGCGCCATGGTACCGGCCGGTACGCCGGATGCCGCCAAGCAGAAGCTGGAACAAGCCTTCCTGGCGGCCATCCATTCGCCCGCCATCGCGCAGCGCCTGTCCGAGGCGGGCTTGCGCGGGCCGATGGGCACGGCGGACTTCCGCAAGAAGCTGGACGCCGAGTTCGCCCGCTGGGTGCCCTTCCTGCGCGACGCGGGGCTAAGCGCGAAATGAGCGGCGCCGCTTCCATGCCCGTTTACCGGCTGCTGCAGCTGGGGCCGCTGCCGCCCGGCCTGCAGCGCCGGGCCGCGGAGCAGTATGTGCTGCAACCGCTGTGGACAGAACCCGAACCCAGGC